>NZ_RCNZ01000138.1:235655-255699 GCF_004307525.1 Pseudomonas sp. Sample_21
TTTGCTGAATCCATAATCGACTCGATCTTTCAGGTCGATGTATACCGCAAGACACTTCGGTCGGCCCCCTCTCCCTCCGGGAGAGGGCTGGGGTGAGGGGCTGCTGTTAGACACAAACCTCAACTTCCCCGAGATGCCCGCCATACGGCCCAAAACTGCGCTCTACCATCCGCCGCGTGCCGTCCGCTCGCACGATCAACGCTGTGCTCGCCCGGGTGCCATAACTCTGGCTGGCAATAAACACACTCGACAACAACGCTTCCGTCGCCATGCCCACTCCCGTATCCGGCAACTCCGCCTCGGGTGCGGTCTGCGCATCGCTCAGCAAGGCCAGCAGGCGCTCGGGCTGCGGATCGTCCAGCACCGCGCTCAACGCCGCCCTGGCCTTGAGCAGTTTTGGCCACGGTGTATCCAGCCCCGCGTTGGATAACCCATAAACTCCAGGCTGCAACATCACCGGCTCTGACGCTCGTGCATTGAAATGCCACAACTCATGGGCATTGCCCAGCAGCAGATTGAACCCGGCGTATTCGGCGGCACGAGCCACCACATCGCTCAAATAATCATCAATCGACAGATCGTCAGCAAGAAAGCGCGCCACCAGTTCGCCCCGGGATTTGGTGGCCGGCGGCTGTTGCGGATCACGAATATTGGTCAGCGCGGCGAAGCGTCCGTTGGCGCCGATCCCCAGCCAGGTGCCGCCGGCCTCAAGATCGCGCCCGGCATGCACTTGCGGCGCTTCCGGCCATTGTGCCAATGGCAGGCTGGGGCGGGCGTAGAACTCGTCGCGGTTGGCCGCGACGATCAGCGGCTGGGCATGGCCCGGGCGCCAGGCGAAAACAATCAGGCACATAAGGTGGTCCTTGTGTGTTTTTTGCCCACTCTACGCATCCGGCGTCCGTGCATCCATCGCCAGTGGAGCAGAAGGCTGCGCATCCGTTAACATGCCGCTCCTGTTTTGCCGATGCGTGCTGGAGACGGTCATGGAATTTCTGCTCTACCTGGCGCTCGGCGCCTGTGCGGGCGTGCTCGCCGGGCTGTTTGGCGTCGGCGGCGGGATCATCATCGTCCCGGTGCTGGTGTTCAGCTTCACTTTGCAGGGCTTCGATCAGTCGATTCTTACGCATTTGGCGGTGGGCACGTCGCTGGCGACGATCATATTCACCTCGGTCAACGCCGTGCGTGAACATCACCGCCGTGGCGCGGTGCGCTGGGCGATTTTTCGCTGGATGACCGTGGGCATTCTGCTCGGTGCCGGTTTCGGGGCGTTGACTGCTGAAGCGATCTCCGGGCCGAACCTGCAAAAGATCATCGGCGTGTTCGCTCTGGTGATCGCCGTGCAACTGGCGCTGGACGTCAAACCCAAGGCCAGCCGAACGGTGCCGGGCAAACTCGGTCTGACTGCCGCCGGTACGGTGATTGGCTGGGCCTCGGCGATTTTCGGCATTGGTGGCGGCTCGCTGACCGTGCCGTTTCTGACCTGGCGCAGCGTGCCGATGCAGCAGGCGGTGGCGACCTCGTCGGCCTGTGGCTTGCCGATCGCTCTGGCCAGTGCAGCAAGTTTCATGATTCTGGGGTGGCACGATCCGTTGTTGCCAGCCCATAGTCTCGGTTTTGTGTATTTGCCGGCATTGTTGGGCATCGCCCTGACCAGCATGGTCTTCGCCCGGCTCGGCGCGCGTCTGGCACACAGGTTGTCGCCGCGCTTGCTGAAAAGGCTGTTCGCCGCTTTGCTGTTCTGCGTGGGTTTGAGCTTTCTGCTCTGACCGCGTGGCAATCCTGGCTTAATCCTGAGGTGGCAGCGTCGCCCGGGAATTTCGCTTTCAACTCTAACAAGGAGTCGCAATGCTGCCTTACCCGCAGATCGACCCGGTGGCCCTGGCCATCGGTCCGCTGAAAATCCACTGGTACGGTCTGATGTACCTGATCGGCATCGGCGGCGCGTGGCTGTTGGCGTCGCGCCGGCTCAACCGCTTCGACCCGACCTGGACCAAGGAGAAACTCTCCGATCTGGTGTTCTGGCTATCGATGGGCGTGATCGTCGGCGGCCGTCTGGGTTACGTGCTGTTCTATGATCTGAGCGCGTACCTGGCCAACCCGACGCTGATTTTCGAAGTGTGGAAGGGCGGCATGTCGTTCCACGGTGGCTTCATCGGCGTGATGCTCGCGGCCCTGTGGTTCGGCAAGCGCAATGGCAAGTCGTTCTTCCAGCTCATGGACTTCGTCGCGCCGATGGTGCCGATCGGTCTGGGCGCCGGGCGCATCGGCAACTTCATCAACGCCGAGCTGTGGGGCAAGGCCACCGACGTGCCGTGGGCGATGGTGTTCCCGCCGTTCAGCGATCCGGCGCAGTTGCCGCGTCACCCGTCGCAGCTGTACCAGTTCGCCCTCGAAGGCGTGGCGCTGTTCCTGATCCTGTGGATCTTCTCGCGCAAACCGCGCCCGACCATGGCGGTCTCCGGCATGTTCGCGCTGTTCTACGGCATCTTCCGTTTCATCGTCGAGTTCGTCCGCGTGCCTGATGCGCAGTTGGGCTATCTGGCGTGGAACTGGCTGACCATGGGTCAGGTGCTCTGCGTGCCGATGATTGTCGGCGGGCTGTTGCTGATCTGGCTGGCCTATCGTCGCGCCCCGGCAGCGCCGCTCGCGCCGACGGCTTAAACTACGAACCCCGGCGCGCGACGCCGGGGCTCCAAGGACACAGGTAACTCATGAAGCAATATCTCGAACTGGTCTCGCACGTCATTCAGAACGGCACCAAACAGGCCAACCGCACCGGCATCAACACCATCAGTTTTCCGGGAGCGATGCTGCGTTTCGATCTGCAGGAAGGTTTCCCGGCGATCACCACGCGCAAAATGGCCTTCAAATCGGCCATCGGCGAGATGTGCGGCTTTCTGCGTGGCGTCAACAACGCCGCTGAATTCCGCGCGCTGGGCTGCAAGGTCTGGGACCAGAACGCCAACGAAAACGCGCAATGGCTGGCCAACCCGTTCCGTCAGGGCGACGACGACCTCGGTGAAATCTACGGCGTGCAATGGCGCAAATGGCCGGCGTACAAGCAGATCCCGCTGAGCAATACCGCCGCCATCGAACAAACCTTGAGCAACGGCTACAAGCAGATCGCTCAGGGCGAAGAAGACGGCCAGGGCTACGTGGTGCTGTACAAAGCGATCGATCAGGTGCGCCAGTGCGTCGACACGATCATCAAGGATCCGGGCAGCCGGCGCATTCTGTTCCACGGCTGGAACGTCGCCCAGCTCGATGAAATGGCCCTGCCGCCATGCCATCTGCTGTACCAGTTCCACCCGAACGTCGAGACCAAAGAGATTTCTCTGACTCTCTACATCCGCTCCAACGATCTGGGACTGGGCACGCCGTTCAACCTCACCGAGGGCGCCGCGCTGCTGAGCCTGATCGGTCGCCTGACCGGTTACACGCCGCGCTGGTTCACCTATTTCATCGGCGATGCGCACGTCTACGAGAACCACCTGGACATGCTCAACGAACAGCTCCAGCGCGAGCCGTTTGCCATGCCGAAAATGAAGATCTCCGACCGCGTGCCGGAGTTTGCCAAGACCGGTGTGTATCAGCCGGAATGGCTGGAATTGGTCGAGCCGAGCGATTTCTCGCTGGAAGGCTATGAGCACCATCCGCCGATGACCGCGCCGATGGCGGTCTAGTCACCATTGATCGTTCCCACGCTCCGCGTGGGAATGAATCCCGTGACGCTCTGCGTCACTTTGGACGCGGAGCGTCCATGGCGGCATTCCACGCGGAGCGTGGGAACGAGCTTCGCCCGTCAGTGGCCGTGGCTGCGGCCCACATGGGAGTGTTCGACTTCGGTCGCGACAACCCCGCCACTCACTTCCAGCCGCTGCAAGATCCCGCATTGATCGGCCTCCGGCCCTTCGCCACAGCGTTGGCGCAGGTCGAGCAGTTGTGTCTGCAGCGCCAATAACCCATCAATTCGCGCCTTCACATGCTGAATATGTTCGTCGATCAGCGCATTGACGCTCTCGCACTGATCCTGCGGGCTGTCGCGCAGGGCGAGGAGGCTGCGGATTTCTTCGAGGGTCATGTCGAGGGTGCGGCAGTTGCGGATGAAGGTCAGGCGTTCGGCGTGGGCTTGGGTGTAGACGCGATAGTTACCGTCGCTGCGCGCCGGTTCCGGCAGGAGGTTTTCGCGCTCGTAGTAGCGGATGGTTTCCACCGCACAGTCGGTGAGTTTCGCCAGTTCGCCGATCTTCATGACGGCCATCTCCAAAAGGGTGCTTGACCCTATAGTGGCTACAGGGTCTTTACTTGGCAACAGGCACCTTCATGGACGCGACCAATGAGTGATTCCCTGCACACCCACAAGCCCGGCGACGGTCACGATCACAGTCATAAATTGCAGCCCGTGCATAAACATGCGCATGGCGGCGATGCCTGCTGCTCGTCAAAAGCCGCCGCACCTGCGCGGGTGCAATTGAGCGAAAAGACCAGCGCCGACGCGCGCCTGAGCAGCTTCCGCATCGAGGCGATGGACTGCCCGACCGAGCAGACGCTGATCCAGAACAAGCTCGGCAAACTGGCCGGCGTGCAGCAGCTGGAATTCAACCTGATCAACCGCGTGCTTGGAGTGACCCATAATCTGCGGGGCACCGAGCCGATTACCGACGCGATCAAATCCCTCGGCATGCACGCCGAGCCGCTCGAGGCGGGTGTCGACGCGCCGGCCCCGGCTGCGGTGAAAAAACACTGGTGGCCACTGGCGCTGTCCGGCCTGACCGCGCTGGGCGCCGAAGTCATCCACTTCACCAGCGCTGCCCCCGACTGGGTGGTGGCGATTGTTGCGCTGGTGTCGATCCTCAGCGGCGGCCTCGGCACCTATAAAAAGGGCTGGATTGCCCTGAAGAACCGCAACCTCAACATCAATGCGCTGATGAGCATCGCCGTGACGGGCGCGATCCTCATCGGCCAGTGGCCGGAAGCGGCGATGGTGATGTTCCTCTTCACCGTCGCCGAGCTGATCGAAGCACGCTCGCTGGACCGCGCGCGCAATGCGATCAGTGGTTTGATGCAAATGACTCCCGAGCAAGCCACGGTATTGCAGGCTGACGGCAACTGGCGCGAACAAGAGGTGAAAAGCGTCGATCTCGGCGCGCGCGTGCGGGTAAAACCCGGCGAGCGCATCGCCCTGGACGGCGCGGTGGTCAGCGGCAGCTCGACCATCGACCAGGCGCCCATCACCGGTGAAAGCCTGCCGGTAGAAAAAACTGTCGGTGACAAAGTCTTCGCTGGCACCATCAATCAGGCCGGCTCGCTGGAATACACGGTCACCGCTGCGGCCAACAACTCGACCCTGGCGCGGATCATCCACGCGGTCGAACAGGCCCAGGGCGCACGGGCGCCGACTCAGCGTTTCGTTGATCAATTCTCGAAAATCTACACCCCGGCGGTGTTCGTCTTCGCCTTGGCCGTGGCGATCATCCCGCCGTTGTTCATGGGCGCGGCGTGGTTCGACTGGATCTATCGCGCGCTGGTGTTGCTGGTGGTTGCCTGCCCGTGCGCACTGGTGATTTCCACCCCGGTGACCATCGTCAGTGGCCTCGCGGCAGCCGCGCGCAAGGGCATTCTGGTCAAGGGCGGCGTGTATCTGGAAGGCGGTTTCAAGCTCGATTATCTGGCGCTGGATAAAACCGGCACGATCACCCACGGCAAACCGGTGCAGACCGATTACCTGTCGCTCGATCCGACAGCCGATGCCAGCGCGCCGGCCATCGCTGCCGCGCTGGCCGGGCGCTCCGATCACCCGGTGTCGTTGGCCATCGCCAACGCCGCTGTGGATAAAGATTTCGCCGCACTGCCTGTGGACAACTTCGAGGCACTGGGCGGGCGCGGTGTTAGAGGTGACATCAACGGCCAGACTTATCACTTGGGCAATCATCGTTTGGTCGAAGAGCTTGGCCTGTGCTCACCGCAGCTGGAAGAAAAGCTGTTCGCACTGGAGAAACAGGGCAAATCCGTGGTGCTGCTGCTCGACAGCGCAGGCCCCTTGGCACTGTTCGCCGTGGCCGACACGGTCAAGGAAACCAGCCTTGAAGCGATTCGTCAGTTGCATGAACTCGGGGTGAAAACCCTGATGCTGACCGGCGACAACGTCCACACCGCACAAGCGATTGCCGCTCAGGTCGGGATCGACGAGGCGCGCGGCGATTTGCTGCCGACCGACAAGCTGCAAGCCATTGAAGATCTTTACAAGCAGGGCCACCGGGTCGGCATGGTCGGCGACGGCATCAATGATGCCCCGGCATTGGCCCGTGCCGAGATCGGGTTCGCCATGGCCGCCGCCGGCACCGACACGGCGATCGAAACCGCCGATGTCGCCCTGATGGACGACGATCTGCGCAAGATCCCTGCGTTCATCAGCCTGTCGCGCAACACCGCGAGCATCCTCAAACAGAACATCGCACTGGCGCTGGTGATCAAGGCGATCTTTCTTGCGGTAACCTTCGCCGGGCTGGCCACCATGTGGATGGCGGTGTTTGCCGATATGGGCGTGAGCCTGCTGGTGGTGTTCAACGGTTTGCGCCTGCTGCGCAAATAAACGTGAGGGATGGTTGTGCTGAGTGCCGAGCTGAAAGCGTTTTACATGGTCGCCCGCCTGGGCAGCATCACGCTGGCGGCGAAAAAACTCGGCCTCAGCCAACCGACCGTGACCACGCAGATCCGCAATCTGGAGAGTCAGTATTCGGTGGAACTGTTCTACCGTGGCGGGCGCCGTTTAAGCGTCAGTGACGAAGGCGCGCGGCTGCTGCCGATGGTCAAGACCCTGTTGCAGCAAGAGGCCGACATCGAGTTCTTCCTGCGCAACAGCGGTCAGGTGCAGGGCACGTTGCGTATTGCCGCGACGGCACCATATTACATCCTCGATCTGGTGAAGACCTTCCGCGAGCGTTTGCCGCAGGTCGAAGTGTCGGTGGAAATCGGCAATTCGCAGCAGGTGCTGGAAGCGCTGGAGGATTACCGCGTGGATGTCGCGGCTTCGTCGCAGTTGCTCGACGATGCGCGGTTGATTCGCCGAGTACTCGGCACCGATCCGCTGGTGCTGGCGGTGCATCGCAATCATCCGTTGGCGGCGCAGGAACATGTGACGCTGAACGCGCTGGCCGGGCATACGCTGCTGATGCGCGAGCCGGGTTCGACTACTCGGCGCTTGACCGAAGAGTTGCTGGCCAGCGCCGGGGTCAGTTTCGGGCCGTTGCTGGAGATCGGCAGCCGTGAGTCGATTCGTGAAGCCGTGCTGCGCAATATCGGTATCAGCATCATTGCGCGGCAGGAGGTGCCGCATGATCCGCAATTGCGTGTGCTGACCATCGAGAATGCGCCGCAGATTCCGGAGTATCTGTATTGCCTCAAAGAGCGCAAGGGTGCGCGGTTGCCGGCGGCGTTCCTCGGCTTGGCACAAGAGATGTCTCCGGCATGAGACCTTCAATGTCTGAGAAGGCCTCTTCGCGAGCAGGCTCGCTCCCACATTGGATTTGGGTTGTGAACACGATCCCCTGTGGGAGCGAGCCTGCTCGCGAAGGCGTCAGCCCAGGCAAAACACAATCTGAACCAAAATCCCCAAATACCACTATCAGCCGTTTTTGCCTCGCTGCCACATGACGGACGCATTACAACTCTAGGATTGGCCTCATCCGTTTGCTGAGGTCCGTCCATGAATCCTGCCATCGCAACTGCCCTGACCAACCCCGGCGCGCCGATGAAAGTGCGCGGCGTGCACAAGCGTTTCGGTGCGTTCACTGCGCTGGATAACGTCTCCCTCGACGTCGCCGCCGGCGAACTGGTGTGCCTGCTCGGCCCGTCGGGCTGTGGCAAGACCACATTGTTGCGCTGCATTGCCGGGCTGGAGCAGCAGGACAGCGGCGAGCTGTATCTGGGCGATCGCGATGTCTCGCACCTCGCCGCGCAAGCGCGGGATTACGGGATTCTGTTCCAGTCCTACGCGTTGTTTCCCAATCTGACGGTCGAGGCGAACATTGCCTACGGCCTCGCCGGCAGCGGCCGCGATGAAGTGCGCCGGCGAGTCGGTCAGATGCTGGAACTGGTCGGCCTCAGCGGCAGTGAGAAAAAGTACCCAGGCCAATTGTCCGGCGGTCAGCAACAGCGGGTGGCGCTGGCTCGGGCCCTGGCGCCGTCGCCGTCGCTGTTATTACTCGACGAACCGATGTCGGCCCTCGACGCGCGGGTGCGCGAGCATCTGTGCACTGAGCTGCGTCAGCTGCAACGCAATCTCGGCATCACCACGCTGATGGTCACGCACAATCAGGACGAAGCGATGCTGATGGCCGACCGCATCGCGGTGATGAACAACGGTCGCGTAGAGCAGTACGCCACCCCGCAGGAAATCTACAACCGCCCGGCCACGCCATTCGTGGCCGAGTTTGTCGGCCAGGGCAACTGGCTGCCGTTTCAGCGCAGCAGCGACAGTCACGCCAAGGTTGGCGGGATGAATCTGCGCTTGGCCGAGGGCAGCGTACACGGCGCTTCGGGTCGACTGTTCTGCCGCCCGGAGGCGATCAACGTCAACCCGCTGGTGCACGAAGAGAACCTGTTCCCGGCCAAGGTTCGCGAAATCACTTTCCTCGGCAACCGCTGCCGGATGAGCTTCGAACTCGATCAACTGCCGGGCCATGCGCTGCTCGCCGAGCTCGCGCCAGAAGCCATGCCGCGCCTCGGCGCCCAGCAGATCATGGTCGCCTTGCCGCCGCGCAGTTTGCAGGTGTTCGCCTGATGAACAGCAACCTCGCGCTGCCGCTACCGCACAAGCAGGTGCGACAGTCCTCGAAAGCCGAGATCGGCGATCGCCTGTTCGTGGTCGGCGGCAAAGTCGTTCTGCTGGTATTGCTCGGCCTCGCGGTGCTGCTGCCGTTGCTGGCGATCTTCTGGCGTGGCTTCAGCAATGACGCCGGGCAGGGCGGTGGCTGGCTCGCCGCGAAAGAGTTGGTGACCAGTGCCAATTTCCACTGGCTGCTCGGCAACAGCCTGAAAGTGTCCCTCAGCGTTGCGGCCATTGTCGTACCGCTGGCCTACCTGTTTGCCTACGCACTGCAACGCACGCTGATTCCGGGCAAAGGCATCTGGCGCGGGATTTCCCTGCTGCCGCTGATGGCGCCGTCGATGCTGCCGGGAATTGCGCTGGTCTATCTGTTCGGCAATCAGGGCATGTTGCGTGGGCTGCTCTCGGACAATATCTATGGGTTCTGGGGCATTGTGCTGGGCGAGGTGATCTACACCTTCCCGCATGCGCTGATGATTTTGCTCTCGGCGCTGTCGCTGGCAGATGCGCGCCTGTTCGACGCCGCTTCGAGCATGGGCGCCAGCCCGGCCAAGGCGTTTCGCAGCATCACTTGGCCGGCGACTCGGCAGGCAGTGTTCGCCGCGTTCTGTCTGGTATTCACCCTGACCATCACTGATTTCGGTGTGCCGGTGGTGGTCGGTGGCGACTATCAAGTGCTGGCGCTGGAAGCCTACAAAGCCGTGGTCGGCCAGCAGCAATTCGGCCGCGGCGCGTTGATCGGCATGGTGCTGTTGCTGCCGGCGCTGTTCAGCTTTGGTGTCGATGCATGGCTGCGTCGGCGCCACGGCGACTCCATGAGCGGGCGCGCGCAGGTGTTCAAACCGCTGCCGTCCAGGCTGCGCGACGGCTGCTATCTGGCGATCGTTTTGCTGATTTGCGCCGCGCTGCTGCTGGTGTTCGGCATGGCGGTGTTTTCGTCGCTGGTGAAGTTCTGGCCGTACAACCTGTCGCTGTCGCTCAACCACTATCAGTTCAACGAGACCGCCGGCGGTGGCTGGCTCGCCTACGGCAACAGTCTGAAAATGGCGCTGGGCACCGCGCTGATTGGCAGCGTGCTGATTTTCACTGGTGCCTATCTGATGGAGAAAACCCGCACCCAGCGCGGGCTCAACCTGGCTTTGCGCATGCTCAGCTTCGTGCCGATGGCGGTGCCGGGGCTGGTGCTGGGCCTGGGTTACGTTTTCTTCTTCAACCTCAGCGGCAATCCGCTGCACGTGCTGTACGGGACGATGACGCTGCTGATCGTCTGCACCATTGCGCACTATCTGACCACCGCACAAATGACCGCGACCACCGCGCTGCGCCAGCTCGACGCCGAGTTTGAAGCCGCCGCGCTGTCGCTGAAGGCGCCGCTGTACCGGCATTACCTGCGCGTCACCGTGCCGATCTGCCTGCCGGCGCTGCTGGACATCGTGCGCTACCTGTTCGTCTCGGCGATGACCACGGTGTCGGCGGCGATTTTCCTCTACAGCCCCGACACCATCCTCGCGGCGGTGGCGGTGCTGAACATGGATGACGCCGGCAACGTCGGCGGTGCGGCGGCGATGTCGACCCTGATTCTGTTCACTTCGGCCGGCGTGTCGCTGCTGCTGGCGTGGGCTTCGCGCGGCCTGTTGCGCCGTTCCCAGGCCTGGCGGCAAACCGCGCCAGGTCACTGATTGCAAACCCGATCAACTCATCTACAGGAAAACGCTCATGTTCAAGCCTATGGCCCTGGCCGCTGCTGTGCTCGCGACTTTCAGCCTGAATGCCTTCGCGGCAAAAACCGAGTTGACGGTGTACACCGCCCTCGAAGCCGAACAACTGAAGTCCTACAAGGAAGCCTTTGAAAAGGCCAACCCGGACGTCGAGATCAAATGGGTGCGCGATTCCACCGGAATCATCACCGCCAAACTGCTCGCCGAAAAAGCGCGGCCGCAGGCTGACGCGGTGTGGGGCCTGGCTGCTTCGAGCCTGGCAATTCTCGATCAGCAAGGCATGCTGCAAAGCTATGCACCGAAGGATCTTGGCAAGATCGGCGCGAACTACCGCGACGCCGCCAATCCGCCAGCCTGGGTCGGCATGGACGTCTGGGCCGCGACCATTTGCTTCAATACCGTCGAGGCCGAGAAGCAGGGTTTGAGCAAACCCGTGAGTTGGCAGGATCTGACCAAGCCTGAGTACAAGGGCAAGATCGTCATGCCCAACCCGGCGTCGTCCGGCACTGGTTTCCTCGACGTCAGCGCCTGGCTGCAAACCTTCGGCGAGAAGCAGGGCTGGGCGTATATGGACGGCCTGCACCAGAACATCGGCCAGTACGTCCACTCCGGTTCCAAGCCTTGCAAGCTGGCGGCGGCGGGGGAGTTTCCGATCGGGATTTCCTTTGAATATCCAGCCGTACAGTTGAAACGCCAGGGTGCGCCACTGGACATCATCCTGCCGAAGGAAGGTCTGGGCTGGGAGATTGAAGCGACAGCGGTGATCAAAGGCACACCGCATGAAGAAGCGGCGAAGAAACTCGCTGATTTCTCCGCCAGCGCCGAGGCGATGGATCTGTACAAAGAGAACTTCGCCGTGCTCGCCCAGCCGGGGATCGCCAAGCCGCAGACCGAATTGCCGGCCGACTATGAGCAGCGTCTGATCAAGAACGACTTTGCCTGGGCCTCGAAGAATCGCGACGAGATCCTGGCTGAATGGCGCAAGCGGTATGACGGCAAGTCCGAAAAAGTTGTCGCCAAGTAAGATCTTTATCGACTGACAAGGCCCCTTCGCGAGCAGGCTCGCTCCCACAGTTGCAATGCTGTCCCCTGTGGGAGCGAGCCTGCTCGCGAAAGCGGTTTCTCATTCAGAGCACCTCTACATGACACAACCCAAAGACCTGCTCATCATCGGCGCCGGCATCCTCGGTCTGTCCCACGCCTATGCCGCCGCCAAACGCGGCCTCAAAGTCGCGGTATTCGAACGCACCGCCACGCCCCTTGGCGCTTCGGTGCGCAACTTCGGCCAGGCGCTGGTGACCGGTCAGCCGCCCGGCATCATGCTCGAACTGGCCAAGGCCAGCCGCGAGATCTGGGGCGACTGGGCGCAACTTGCCGGCCTGCAGGTCAAGCGCAACGGCTCATACCTGTTCGCCCGCAGCGAGGCGGAAGAACAGCTGCTCGAAGCCTTCTGCGCCGGCCGCGCGGTCGAGCATGGCTACAACGTCGAGCTGCTGCGCGGCGCAGCGTTGCGTGATCTGTATGGCGGCCAGTTCAGCCATCAGCGCGCCGCGCTGCACGGTGTCGATGATCAGCAGTTGTACTCGCGCGAAGCGATTCCGGCGCTGATCGACTACTTGCGCCGCGACCTCGGCGTCGAGTTTCACTTTTCCACGCTGGTGCGCGGTGTCGAGCCGGGGCATCTGCACAGCACCGCCGGCAGTTTTACCGGCAAGCAGATCATCGTCTGCTCCGGCCACGATTATCAGACCCTGCTGGCCGAGCCGATTGCTGCGCTCAATCCGCAGATCTGTCGTTTGCAAATGCTGCGGGCCAGACCAAGCATCGAGTTGAACCTGCAACACGCCGTGCTCACCGGCCTGAGCTGCGTACACTACGGCGCCTTCGCCGATCTGCCGCAAGCCGCAGCGGTGCAGGCGCAGATTCTCCGTGAACAACCGCACCTGCACGCCAACGGCATTCACTTGCTGATCAGCCCGACGCCGTACGGTGAGTTGATCATCGGCGATTCGCATCATTACGGCAGCGATGCGTCACCGTTCAACGCCGAGCAGATTGACAACTGGATGCTCGAACTCGCCGAGCAGACGCTGGGCTGCAAGGTGCAAGTGGTCGAACGCTGGCAGGGCGTCTATGGTGCTCGTGGGCCTGGTCCGTTTTCTTTCCTGCGCCCGGCACCGGGCCTGAGCGTGGCGCTGATGCACACCGGCGTCGGCATGAGCGTCGGCCCGGCGCTGGCCGAACGCAACATCGCGCAGTTACTGGAGGAAGCATGAATCACGAACAGGTGATCGCCCGGGTGTTCGGCCTGTATGAACGCTTCGGCGCCAGCGATTACATCGGCGAACCGGTGTCGCAGCTCGAGCACATGTCCCAGGCCGCAGAACTGGCCATGGCTGAAGGCTGTGACGATGAAGTGGTGCTGGCGGCGTTCTTTCATGACATCGGCCATTTGTGTGCCGAGGGCGCGGAAAACATGGGCGGTTATGGCGTGGTCAGCCATGAACGGCTCGGTGCGGATTATCTGCGTGAGGCAGGTTTCAGCGAGCGGCTGGCGCGACTGGTGGAATATCACGTCCAGGCCAAACGCTATCTGACCTTGCGCGAGCCGGGCTATTACGCGCGGTTGAGTGAGGCGAGTCGCAGGACGCTGGAATATCAGGGCGGGGTGATGAGCGCGGCTGAGGCGGATGCGTTCGAGGCTGATCCGTTGTGTGCGCTGAGTTTGCGCATGCGGCGCTGGGATGAGTTGGCGAAGGAGGTTGCGGTGCCGCTGGTGGATCTGAGTGTGTTAAAGCGCAAGGCTGGGAAATTGTTGTCGGCTGAGTGATTGCAGCCCTCACCCCAGCCCTCTCCCGGAGGGAGAGGGAGCTGATCTCCGTGCTTTTCAAACCTGAGTTCGACTGGATATCTCAGGTCGGTGTATGACCCAAGAGCAACACAGTCGGCCCCCTCTCCCTCCGGGAGAGGGCTGGGGTGAGGGGGTAGCGATCTAAAGCTCAAGCACCCGATCAACCAACGCCTCAACCTGCTCCTGCCTTTCCGCCTGATTCAACTTCGCCTGCGGATTGAGCGACGACCACTGCGGATGCGCGCGCGCCTTGTTCAGCGCTTCCGGCAACTTGCCTTCGCGCCAGGTCTTGTCCACAGGCGTGGCCACCTGAATGCTGTCCATCGCCGCATGCCCGCGCTGATCGAGTGCCAGCAGCAACTGGCGCTGGCGCAGCGCCAGAAGGCGCAGCACGGCGTCATCCACTGTCAATTCCCGCTGGCCTTTGATCTTGCCGAGCAGGCGACTGCCATAACTGCGCGCGGTTTGCAGCGCACCGCCGGCGATCGCACCGGCCAACGCCGCCGCGCCGAGGGTAATCCCGCCGACCAGCAAATCCACACCAGCCCCGGCCGCTGCACCGGCAGCAATGCCACCGCCGACGCGCACGCCCAGTTGCTTCAGGGTTTCCGGGTTGAACAGGTCATCGCCCCAGCGCCCGTCGAGCAACGGCAAGTCACTGGCCGCCGCGTCCTGCGGGCGAAACGCGTAGAGCTTGAGCAACGCCTCAACGCACTTCTGCTCACGCTGGCGTACGGCTTTGCGCAGCTCGCTGATCGCCTGCTGTTCCTGCTCGGCTTCGCTGACCACACTGCGCCGGCACGCAGCGCAGTCGATCAGCAATTCGGCAATCAGGCGTGCGGCGCTTTGCTGACGGGCGAGGCGCTGCGCCTGCTGGTCGGCGATCAACCGCTCCAGTTGCGGCCGGGCGTTTTCCAATAGCAGGGCGAGGCTCTCGTACAAGCGCCGCTCGCCATCTTCGGGCGGTGCGACGCTGTCGAAACGTACCAGCGCATGCAGCCCCAACCGCGCTAGCGCCTCGCGCCAATCGGGTTCGCGATGGTTGGCGCTGCTGACGAAATTCAGCACCGGCAGCAGCGGTTTGCCGCAACTGGCGAGCACTTCCAGTTCGTCGCGGTACTTGGCCAGCACCGGTTCACGGGCGTCGATCACATACAGACCAGCGTCGGAAGCGAGCAATTGCCGCAGCACCTTGGCCTCCTGCTCGAAACGCTGGCGCGCCTCGCTGCCGTCGAGAAATCGCGCCAGTCGTGCCGGGCCGTCGAGGCGTTCGCCGGGGCGTTCCAGACGCTCGAGAAAATCCAGCAGGGCGATGGCATCTTCCAGCCCCGGCGTGTCGTACAGATCGAGCAACGGCTCGCCGTCCACCGACAACCGCGCGCCTTCAACATGTCGGGTGGTGCTCGGCCGGTGCGACACTTCGCCGAAGCCGACGTCACGGGTCAGCGTGCGCAGCAGCGAGGTCTTGCCGACGTTGGTGTGGCCGACCACCGCGAGTTTCAGCGGGGCCTTGCGTGCATCAGTCATGTCCGCTCTCCAGCCAGTTCATCGGCGCGCAATCGGCGAATGGCAGTTCCAGCTGTTGCAGCGCCGCGTGCCAGTCACCCAGACGTTGACCGTCCAGCGCTTCGCCAGGCGGCGCTTGCAGCAGCCAGATGCGAGTGGCGCCAGCGTTGCGCGCGAGTTCGGCGATCAGCGCAAGGCTGCCGCGATCCGGCGAACGTCGCGGATCACAGGCGATGGCCAGCCGCGCCGGCGGGAAGCGACTGAGTTGCTCGAGCAGTTTGTGCCGTGATTCGCGACTGTCGAGGATGCCCGCGTTGCCGACGTTTTTCGGCAGCACGGGTGGCCATGGGCGCTGTTCGTCCAACTCGATCGCCACCAGCAGCGCGCCTTCACTGGCCAGTTCGCCGACGTTGCTTTCGACGCGATGCAGTTGCGCCGGCTCCGGGTCGTTGACGCCGAGGCGCTCGCTGGTTGGCATCAACCGTTCGCGCAGTTGCGCGTAGCCGGGCAAATTCAGATCCAGGCGCAGCGCGGCTTTGCCGCTGTTCCAGCGCCACAGGCAGAACAGCGCGAGCAGCAGGCGCGGCAGCACGCCGTAGACCACCAGCACACCGACCAGCCAGGTCGCCCAGGCCTGTCGCGCGCTTTCAATATCCAGTGCGCCGGCGCCGCTGGCGCGGATCATTTCCTCGGTCGGCACGTTGAAGCCGAGCAGCGACGGCAGATAGCCAAGGGCCTGGGTGACATGGATAAAGGTGTCGGCACCGAGGATCGTGGTTTCCCAGACAAAGCCGTAGCGCCGGGTGGCCATCAGCGTCAGCAGCAGGATCAGCGCGCTGAGCATTGCCAGCAGCCACAGGCCATTGACCAACGCGCCGAGTGCCCAGCGGTTGAGTTTCTTGCGTTGCAGCAGCAACAGCAGGGCCGGCGCCAGTTGCGCGGCTTTGGCGTCGCGGGCGAATTTTTCGCTGAGCCACAGCCACAACCGCCCAAGGGTGGCGCCGTGTTCGCCAGCGAAAATCAAACCCAGCGCCCAGCTCAGCAGCAAAATCAGATTGATCCCGAGCAGACTGCCCAGCGCCCAGAACACATTCACCGGCGTCTGGCCAAGTGCGGCGAATGCCAGACCGGCGCCGCTGAGTACGGCGAAAATCATCAACAGCACCAGCGCCAGGCGCGCGCCTTGCAGCCAGTGCTTGAGGGCGGCGGTGAGCCCGTCACGCTCTGCCAGCCATAGCGCCCGGCTCGCAATGCGGCTCGGCAGATCGCCGCCAGCGGCGCGGGCCAGACGATTGGCTTCCAGATCATCCAGCGGCCCCGCGTGTTCTTCGCGCAGGCGGATGGTTTCGGTGAGCCAGAGGTTTTGCAGTGGAGTCAGTTCAGTCACGCGGCGTCCCGTCGCTAAATCGAGCGCTGAGCATAACCGCTGTGGCGCTTATCGGGGTAAGCGCGGCTCTGGTATCCTCGCCGCCATGACTAAATCACTGCCCCTCAGCCTGATCGCAGCCCTCGGTGAAAACCGCGTGATCGGCGTCGACAACAGCATGCCCTGGCACCTGCCGGGGGACTTCAAATACTTCAAGGCGACCACGCTCGGCAAGCCGATCATCATGGGTCGCAAGACCTGGGATTCGCTCGGCCGGCCGCTGCCGGGGCGCTTGAACATCGTGGTCAGCCGCCAGACCGATCTGCAACTCGAAGGCGCCGAGGTCTATCCGTCGCTGGAAGCCGCCGTGGCCCGCGCCGAGGAATGGGCGAAGGCCCAGGGCGTTGATGAACTGATGCTGATTGGCGGCGCGCAGTTGTATGCGCAGGGACTGGCGCAGGCCGATCGGCTGTACCTGACCCGCGTGGCGCTGAGCCCGCAAGGGGATGCGTGGTTTCCGGAGTTTGACTTGAGCGAGTGGAAACTGGTCTCGAACGTGCCGAATCCGGCAGAGGGCGATAAACCTGCATATAGCTTTGAGGTCTGGGAGAAAGCCTAACAGCTTCGCGAGCAGGCTCGCTCCCACAGGGGAACGCATTTCAGTGTGGGAGCGAGCCTGCTCGCGAAGAGGCCCGCTCAGTCGCTGAGAAGCTTAAGCCTGGGCCAACTCTGCGTGTTCATCAGCATCCAGCAGCGCTTTATCCGTCTGCTGCATGACCTGACTGGTAATCGCCCCTGCGGTAATCGAGCCACTCACGTTCAACGCCGTGCGACCCATATCGATCAGCGGCTCGACTGAAATCAGCAGTGCCACCAGTGACACCGGCAAGCCCATCGCCGGCAGTACGATCAGGGCGGCGAACGTCGCGCCGCCACCGACTCCGGCCACGCCGGCCGAACTCAACGTGACAATCGCCACCAGCGTCGCGATCCACAACGGATCCAGCGGGTTGATGCCGACCGTTGGCGCGACCATCACGGCCAACATCGCCGGGTACAGGCCGGCACACCCGTTCTGGCCGATGGTCGCACCGAACGAGGCAGCGAAACTGGCGACCGACGACGGAATACCCAGGCGGCGGGTCTGCGCTTCAATGCTCAGCGGAATGGTCGCCGCGCTGGAGCGGCTGGTGAAGGCGAAGGTCAGGACCGGCCAGATCTTGCGGAAGAAGCGCAGCGGGTTGATCCCGGCGGCCGACACCAGCACGCCGTGCACAACGAACATCAGGCCCAGGCCGATATACGAGACCACGACGAAACTGCCGAGCTTGATGATGTCCTGCAGGTTGGAACCGGCGACCACTTTGGTCATCAGCGCCAGCACGCCGTAGGGGGTCAGCTTCATCACCAGACGCACCAGTCGCATCACCCAGGCTTGCAGGGTGTCGATAGCGTTGATCACTTTCTGACCTTTCTCGACGTCGTCCTTGAGCAGTTGCAGTGCAGCAACCCCAAGGAACGCGGCAAAAATCACCACACTGATGATCGAAGTCGGCTTGGCCCGGGCCAGGTCGGCGAACGGGTTCTGCGGAATGAACGACAGCAGCAATTGCGGCACATTCACGTCGGCAACCTTGCCGGCGTAGTCGTTTTGAATGGTTTGCAGGCGCGCCATTTCCTGAGTGCCGGCGACCAGACCTTCAGCGGTAAGGCCGAACAGGTTGGTCAGGCCGATGCCGATCAACGCCGCGATGGCGGTGGTGAACAGCAGCGTGCCGATGGTCAGGAAACTGATCTTGCCCAGCGACGAAGCGTTGTGCAGGCGTGCCACGGCGCTGAGGATCGAAGCAAACACCAGCGGGATCACGATCATTTGCAGCAACTGCACGTAACCGTTGCCGACCAGATCGAACCAGCCGATCGAGGCTTTCAGCACCGGGTTGCCGGCACCGTAAATCGTGTGCAGCGCCACGCCGAACGCCACGCCGAGGACCAGTGCAAGCAGGACTTTTTTCGCCAGGCTCCAAGTGGTGTGGCGGGTTTGCGCCAGACCGAAGAGCAAGGCGAGGAACACCAGCAGGTTGAGAATCAACGGTAGATTCATGAGAACTCCAGTAAAGACTGTGCCAACAGCCGTCCGGGGCTGCTGCGAACCGGAAAGCCTAACAGCTTGATTTGCAATGATTTAATACCGAAATGGCAGGGCGTCCGTCGTTTTTGGAATAAGCGCGTGTCGCTGTCGGCAATGCAACTGACGCGCAGGGGACGCAAGCGGTCGCTGACAGGCGAGGGTTGTCACACTGATTTGTTAGCGTCGAACTCTTTGCATCGGGGAGTAGCGCTATGAAAATTGCACGCACGTTGTTGGCTGTAGCACTGGCGGCTGGCCTCGTCGGCCAGGCATTGGCCACGGACCTCAAGCATTGGCCGGCAGATCAGGCCAAGGCGCTGGACGCGATGATCGCTGCCAACGCCAACAAGGGTAATTACGCGGTGTTCGACATGGACAACACCAGTTACCGCTACGACCTCGAAGAATCCTTGCTGCCGTTCATGGAAAACAAGGGCCTGATCACCCGCGACAAGCTCGACCCCTCGCTGAAACTGATGCCCTTCAAGGACACCGCCGAGCACAAGGAAAGCCTGTTCAGTTATTACTACCGGCTCTGCGAAGTCGACGACATGGTCTGCTACCCATGGGTGGCGCAGGTGTTCTCCGGCTTCACCCTCAAGGAGCTCAAGGGCTACGTTGATGAGTTGATGGCTTCGGGCAAACCGGTGCCGGCGACGTATTACGAAGGCGATGTGGTGAAGAAGCTCGACGTCAATCCGCCGAAGATCTTCACTGGCCAGCAAGAGCTGTATAACAAGCTGATGGAGAACGGCATCGAGGTTTACGTGATGACCGCCGCTTCAGAGGAACTGGTGCGTATGGTCGCGGCGGATCCCAAGTACGGCTACAACGTCAAACCGCAGAACGTCATTGGCGTTTCACTGCTGCTCAAGGATCAGAAGACCGGCGAGCTGACCACTGCGCGCAAACAGATCACTGCCGGCAAATATGACGAGAACGCCAACCTCGGCCTGGAGCTGACGCCGTACCTGTGGACCCCGGCAACGTGGATGGCCGGCAAGCACGCGGCGATCCTCACCTACATCGATGAATGGAAAAAACCGGTACTGGTCGGCGGCGATACCCCGACGAGCGACGGTTACATGCTGTTCCACGATGTCGATGTGGCCAAGGGCGGCATTCACTTGTGGATCAACCGCAAGGACAAGTACATGACGCAAATCAACGGCATGATGGCCAGGCACGCAGCGGCGCAGGCCAAGGAAGGCTTGCCGGTGACAGCGGACAAGAACTGGGTGATCGTCAAGCCGGAAGAAATTCAATAAAAGCAGCTGCAAGCTACAAGCTACAAGCTACAAGCGGCAAGAAAAAGCAACTTGGCTCTTGCTTGAAGCTTGCAGCTTGAAGCTTTTGATCGTTCCCACGCAGAGCGTGGGAACGATCACCTTTGCTTGCAGCTTGCAGCTTGCAGCTTGCAGCTTGCAGCTGTAGCTGCCTCAAATCCCGTCGAGCATCGCTTTGTTACGCACAGCGCCCTTGTCGGCACTGGTCGCCAGCAGGGCGTAGGCCTTGAGGGCGGTGGTCACCTTGCGTGGGCGCACCTCGACCGGTTTCCAGCCTTTCTTATCCTGCTCGGCGCGGCGTGCCGCCAGTTCTTCGTCGCTGACCAACAGGTTGATCGAGCGGTTCGGAATGTCGATCA
>NZ_RCNZ01000139.1:0-45177 GCF_004307525.1 Pseudomonas sp. Sample_21
TGATCGCCGGTGCGATCTCGCTGTTCCAGTTGCCGATCAGCGAATACCCGGAAGTCGTGCCGCCGACCGTGGTCGTGCGCGCCAACTTCCCGGGCGCCAACCCCAAAGTCATCGGTGAAACCGTGGCCGCTCCGCTGGAGCAGGCCATCACCGGCGTCGAGAACATGCTGTACATGTCCTCGCAATCGACCGCTGACGGCAAAATCACCCTGACCATTACCTTCGCCCTGGGCACTGACCTGGACAACGCGCAGGTGCAGGTGCAGAACCGGGTGACCCGGACCGAGCCGAAGCTTCCCGAGGAAGTGACGCGTATCGGTATCACCGTCGACAAGGCTTCGCCAGACCTGACCATGGTTGTGCACTTGACCTCACCGGACAAGCGCTACGACATGCTCTACCTGTCCAACTACGCAATCCTCAACATCAAGGATGAGCTGGCTCGCCTGGGTGGTGTCGGTGACGTGCAGTTGTTTGGTATGGGCGACTACTCGCTGCGCGTCTGGCTTGATCCGAACAAGACCGCTTCGCGCAATCTGACCGCGACCGATGTGGTGACCGCGATTCGCGAGCAGAACCGTCAGGTCGCCGCCGGTCAACTGGGCGCGCCCCCTGCCCCGACCGCGCAAAGCTTCCAGCTGTCGGTCAACACTCAAGGCCGTCTGGTTTCCGAGGAAGAGTTCGAGAACATCGTCATTCGTGCAGGCGACGACGGTGAGATCACTCGCCTGAAGGACATTGCGCGCATTGAACTGGGTTCCAGCCAATACGCCTTGCGCTCGCTGCTGAACAATAAGCCGGCGGTGGCAATCCCGATCTTCCAGCGTCCCGGTTCCAACGCCATCGACATTTCCAACGAAGTGCGCGGCAAGATGGAAGAGCTGAAGAAAGGCTTCCCGCAGGGCATGGATTACAGCATCGTGTATGACCCGACGATCTTCGTCCGTGGCTCGATCGAAGCGGTGGTTCACACCCTGTTCGAAGCGCTGATCCTTGTGGTGCTGGTGGTGATTCTGTTCCTGCAGACCTGGCGCGCCTCGATCATCCCGTTGGTGGCGGTGCCGGTATCGTTGATCGGTACGTTTGCGGTCATGCACCTGTTCGGCTTCTCGCTCAACGCCCTGTCGCTGTTCGGCCTGGTGCTGGCCATCGGTATCGTGGTCGACGACGCCATCGTCGTGGTGGAAAACGTCGAACGGAACATCGAACTCGGACTGACGCCGGTCGAAGCGACCAAGCGCGCCATGCGTGAAGTGACCGGGCCGATCGTGGCCACGGCACTGGTGCTGTGTGCAGTGTTCATCCCGGCGGCATTCATTTCCGGCCTCACCGGGCAGTTCTACAAACAGTTCGCACTGACCATCGCGATCTCGACAGTGATCTCGGCGTTCAACTCGCTGACCCTGTCGCCAGCGCTGGCTGCTGTGCTGCTGAAGAGTCACGACGCGCCGAAAGACCGCTTCTCGAAAGTGCTCGACAGAATCTTCGGTGGCTGGCTGTTCCGTCCGTTCAACCGTTTCTTCGACCGTGCCAGTCATGGCTACGTCGGCACCGTGCGCCGGGTTATCCGCAGCAGCGGCATTGCCCTGCTTGTGTATGCAGGCCTTATGGTGCTGACCTTCTTCGGTTTCTCCAGCACGCCGACCGGTTTCGTACCCGGCCAGGACAAGCAATACCTGGTGGCCTTCGCGCAATTGCCGGATGCCGCGAGCCTGGATCGCACCGAAGACGTGATCAAGCGCATGTCCGACCTCGCGCTGAAACAGCCGGGCGTGGAAAGCGCCGTAGCGTTCCCGGGCCTGTCGATCAACGGCTTCACCAACAGCCCCAACGCCGGCATCGTCTTCGTGACGCTGAAACCGTTCGACGAGCGTAAAGACCCGAGCATGTCCGCCGGTGCGATTGCCGGTGCCTTGAACGGCCAGTACGCGAACATTCAGGAAGCGTACATGGCGATCTTCCCGCCACCGCCGGTACAAGGCCTGGGCACCATTGGCGGTTTCCGCCTGCAGATCGAAGACCGGGGCAACCTCGGCTACGACGAGCTGTACAAAGAAACTATGAACATCATCAACAAGAGCCACAACGTGCCGGAACTGGCCGGCCTGTTCACCAGCTACACGGTGAACGTGCCGCAGGTCGATGCCGCCATCGACCGCGAAAAAGCCAAGACCCATGGCGTGGCCGTCAGCGACATCTTCGACACCCTGCAGATCTATCTGGGTTCGCTGTATGCCAACGACTTCAACCGCTTCGGGCGCACCTATCAGGTCAACGTTCAGGCCGAACAGCAGTTCCGTCTTGAATCCGATCAGATCGGTCAGCTGAAAGTACGCAACAACAAAGGCGAGATGATCCCGCTGGCGACCTTCATCAAGGTCAGCGACACCTCGGGACCGGATCGCGTGATGCACTACAACGGCTTCATCACTGCTGAAATCAACGGTGCCGCAGCCCCGGGCTATAGCTCTGGCCAGGCAGAAAAAGCCATCGAGAAACTGCTCAAGGAAGAACTCCCGAACGGCATGACCTACGAGTGGACCGACCTGACCTACCAGCAGATTCTGTCCGGCAACACCGCGCTGTTCGTGTTCCCGCTCTGCGTGCTGCTGGCGTTCCTGGTGCTCGCCGCACAATACGAAAGCTGGAGCCTGCCACTGGCGGTGATCCTGATCGTACCGATGACCCTGCTGTCGGCCATTACCGGTGTGATCATCTCCGGCGGTGACAACAACATCTTCACCCAGATCGGATTGATCGTACTGGTGGGACTTGCCTGTAAAAACGCGATTCTGATCGTCGAGTTCGCCAAGGATAAACAGGAAGAAGGCCTCGACCCGCTCGCAGCGGTGCTGGAAGCCTGCCGCCTGCGTCTGCGGCCGATCCTGATGACCTCGTTCGCGTTCATCATGGGCGTGGTGCCACTGGTGTTCTCCAGCGGTGCCGGTGCCGAGATGCGTCACGCCATGGGTGTGGCGGTGTTCTCCGGGATGCTCGGGGTGACCTTCTTCGGTCTGCTGCTGACGCCAGTGTTCTACGTACTGATCCGTAACTTTGTCGAACGCGGCGAGCAGCGCAAAGCAGCCAAGGCGCACACTCTTCAAAAGCCACTGGAGGCGCAACAATGAGTCTGAAAGTCTTCCTGCCGAGTCTGCTGGTGCTGGCCCTCAGCGCCTGCGCCGTCGGCCCCGACTACAAGACCCCAGCCACGGAGGCGGCCAACATCACGACCGCCACCGACGGCGCCGCCGGGCAAAAGAACTTCGACCGTTCGAAATTCGAAGGCATCTGGTGGCAGCAATTCGATGATCCGACCCTGAACCAGTTGGTGAGCCAGTCGCTGCAAGGCAACCGTGAACTGCGCGTGGCGTTCGCCCGCTGGAAAGCCGCCCGGGCGATCCGCGACGACGCCAGCAACGACGCGATGCCTACCATCACCAGCCGCGCCAGCAGTGACTTGGGCAAGGGCCAGATTCCCGGCCAGACCACCGACCGGGTCAATAGCGAGCGCTATGACCTCGGTCTGGACATGGCCTGGGAGCTCGACCTGTTCGGCCGCATCCAGCGCAATCTGGAAGCCAGCGATGCCGACCAGCAGGCCGCCGAAGCCGATCTGTATCAGCTGCAAGTCACCATGATTGCCGAACTGGTCGACGCCTACGGTCAACTGCGCGGCGCCCAACTGCGGGAAAAAATCGCCGTGGCCAACCTGAACAACCAGCAGGAGTCGCGCAAGATCACCATCAGCCTGCGTGACGCCGGTGTCGGTGATCAGCTTGATGTCGAGCGCGCCGATGCGCGTCTGGCCAACGTCGAAGCCACCGTGCCGCAGTTGCAGGCGGAGCAGGTTCGGCAGAAAAACCGTATCGCTACCCTGCTCGGCGAACGCCCGGACAAACTGACCGTCGACCTCAGCCCGAAAGATCTGCCGGCCATCGCCAAGGCGCTGCCGATCGGTGATCCGGGTGAACTGCTGCAACGTCGTCCGGACATCCTTAGCGCCGAGCGGCAATTGGCTTCGGCCACTGCGCGCATCGGCGTGGCCAAGGCCGATCTGTTCCCCCGGGTCAGCCTCAGCGGCTTCCTCGGCTGGACCGCCGGGCGTGGTTCGCAGATCGGTTCTTCGGCGGCCAACGCCTGGGCGCTCGGCCCGAGCATCACCTGGGCGGCGTTTGACCTCGGCAGCGTCCGTGCCCGTTTGCGCGGCGCCGATGCTGACGCCGAAGGCGCGCTGGCCAACTACGAGCAACAAGTACTGCTGGCTCTGGAAGAATCGGAAAACGCCTTCAGCGATTACGGCAAGCGTCAGCAACGCCTGATCTCGCTGATCCGTCAGAGCGAATCGAGTCGCAAGGCTGCCGATCTGGCAGAAATCCGTTATCGCGAAGGCACCACCGATTTCCTCGTCCTGCTCGACGCCCAGCGTGAGCGCCTGAACGCCGAAGACACTCAGGCCCAGGCCGAAGTCGAGCTGTATCGCGGCATCGTCGCGATCTACAAGGCCCTCGGCGGTGGCTGGCAACCGGAGACAGTTGCCAGCAAGTAAAGATTGTTAAAGAGCTCCTTTGGTTGGCCGCAACCAACCAAATTTTTTGCCCCGCGTATCATTCGGTCGCGGGGTTTTTTTATGCCTTTGTGCAGTACTGGGTTTCTTGTGGGAGCGAGCCTGCTCGCGAAAGCGTCAGGTCAGACATATCAGCGGTGGCTGATAATCCGCCTTCGCGAGCAGGCTCGCTCCCACAGGGGATCAGCGGTGATCCTCCAGGACGGTGACGGTGGCGGTGGTACCGGCGCGCAGGCGATGCTTGCCGGCAAAGTCACCATCAATGCCAATGCGCACCGGCACCCGTTGCGCCAGTTTCACCCAGGTGTAACTCGGGTTGATGTTCGCCAGCAGACGACTGCCCGGCGCGTTTTCGCGGTCGGCGATGGCGAAGGCGATGCTTTCTACCGTACCGCCGAAACGCTCACCGCTCATCAATTGAATGCGTACCCGATCACCCTCCTCGATTCGCGGCAACTTGGTTTCCTCGAAGTAACCACTGACATAGAACGAATCGCTGTCGACCAGCGCCAGCAGTGCGCCGCCGGCTTGTGCATAGTCACCCTGGCGGGTCAGCAGGTTGGTCACGTAACCGCTCACTGGCGATTCAACGCGGGTGCGCTGCAAGTCCAGTTCGGCTTGGGTCAGCGCGGCAATTGCCAGTTGCACATTGGCTTCGGCCAGCCCGAGGTTGGCCTGATTGCGCAACAGATCCGCCTGGGCAACCGCCACGTCGGTACTGGCCTTCTCCCATTCTTCACCGGAAATCGCGAAGCCCTGTTTCAGCGTGCGCCGCCGGCGCTCCTCGCTTTGACGTTGTTTGAGCAACGCCTCACTGGCGACGATTGCCGCTTGCGATTGCCCCAGCGAGGCCTTGGACACTTCCACCGAACGCCGGGCGTGCTCGACCGCCAGTTGATAGCGCGCCGGATCGATCTCCAGCAACAATTGGCCCTTGTCGACATGCTGGTTGTCCTGCACTGCCAGTTTGACGATTCGCCCCGAAACATCCGCCGACAGCGTCACCACATCCGCCCTCACCCGAGCATCCCGTGTCCACGGCGCGCGGGTGTAATACTCCCAGGCGAACCAGCCGAGGACGATCGCCAGGATCACCACTGCCACGGTCATCATTCGTGCAACTAGTGCTTTCAAGACATCAGGCTCCCATCAACAGAATCAGCGTGGCGCAGACACAGGCATACAGCGCGCCTTCGAACAGTGCTTCATGCCACACCAGGCGCAGCACGCCGAGGCGCCGCAGACACCAGTCCAGCAACATGAAGATCGGAATCGCCAGTAACAGTGCCTGGGCAATCGGCGGCAGATAAACCCCGCCAATTTCGAAATCAATGGGCAAGTTGCGGTTCTCCTTCCAGGCCTTGAGGTTGCAAATATTCGCCGTGCCGCTCGAGGAACGACACCACAATCAGCAGCGCCACACGCATGCGAAACACCGACCAAAGATGTTCATGACTGGTGGCGTGCAGCTCGTCCAGCTCATCTCCGAGTTGGTGCAACGTGGCCAGCAGCGCCGCAAGCTGGACATCGTCGCGACCGGCAACCAAACGACCGGTCTTGCGCAACGCCGACGCCAGGCGTTGGCCGAACGCATCGGTGAGCAACCCATTGTTCTGCGCCTGCTGCCGCAGCTGATGCATCGCCACGCCCAAGGCCACGCATGCCAGGCTGATTTCATACAAGCGCTGCATGGCGCGATCGTTCGCCGCTGGCAGCAGGCCGAGCATGCTCGTCAGGCGATCGGTCATCCGACTCTCGAAAGCGAATTGTTGTTCATCGGTCGCAGGCAATTTGCTCAGCTGGTACACCTGCTCCCGCGCTTCGCCATACAGGCGCCGGATGCGCAAGCCCGGGCGGAACGGGAAGATCAGCGCATAAACGATCAGGGCCAGCATCGCTGCGCTGACGTAGGCGCCGGCGAATTCGAACCATTGGATTGCCGTATTCTGCCCAGTACCGGTGTTTTGCGGCCCGAGCATGAGAAAACTCGACAGCCCAAGGCCCATGCCTATGCCGGCGGTGGCCGGACTGGAAATTCCCACGGCAATGGCATAAAGCAGCGGCGCCAGCAGCAAGGCCAGCAGCTCGAAATCACTGATCGCCGGCACCAGCATGAATTGATAGAACGCCGACACCACCAGCGCCAGACCCAAGCCTCGCGCATAGCTTTGCGCAGCCATCAGCGGACGCGGAAAAGTCGCCATCAGCGAGCAGAGAATCCCCACCAGAATCATTCCGCCGCGCGCGCCATCCCAGGCCGTTTCGATCCAGATCAACCCGCTGACCAACAGCGCGGTAAAGGCACGGATCGCATTCATCGAAGCCAAGGTGAAATCCAGATGCAACGGACTGCTCTGGCCGCGATAGAGACAACTGGCCGGGCGCCCTTCCTGAATCGCGTCGCTCAGTTCGAGGATCTGCTCAAGTTGCTGCAACAGGCGCGCCTGCTCCCAACGCAGCGCCCAAGCCAATGAACGCAGGGTCGCGCTCATGTTCTCGGTCTGCTGCTCGGCCTTGTACGCCAATGCTTCGAACTGTTGCTGCAAGGTAACGAAACGCTGCCGATCGGCGCCAGACAGCGCGCGACCCTGTTGCGCCAGCTGCTCAAGCAACGCCAACTCCTCGGCACGCAGCTGCTGGACCTCCAGCGGCAGATCGCCCTCCCAGCGTTCGATGAGCAATTCACGCTGATGACGCAGCGCGGTCAGTCGCGAGGTCAGCAGCATCAGTTGATTGCCGAGCAGCAATACCAGGTTGTCGGCACTGCGCAAACGTGGGGCATCGAAATACAAATGACGGCGCAAACCTTCCAGCGCGCTGATCTCACCGAGCAGTTGCATCTGCCGGCGCTGGAAATCGGCTTCGCTTTCTTCCGTGCGAAGCACCTCGGCGGCGTGGCTGGCGGCCAGTTTGATGACCTGATCGATTTTGGCGAAATAGCCCTTGGCGACAGCTTCAGGCCGTGCCGTGAGCAAACTGACCACGCAGACACAAGCCACCGCCAACAAGGTTTCGGTGACACGGGTAACCGCTAGCAGAAAGGTGCCGTCCTGATCCGGAATCGCCAGCAAGGCCACAACCACTGCGGTGTAGCCACTAAGCACGAACGCCTGGGAGCTGGTGTAGCGCAACAAGGTGCCGCCCGCCGTGCACAGCGCCAGCCACAACGCCAATGTCGTGATGAACGGCAGCGGCGCCTGAGGGAAAATCGCCATGATCAGCACCGCCACCGCCGCACCCACGGTGGTGCCGATCACCTGGCCGAAACTGCGCGCCAGTGCCATCCCTGCCAGTGGCTGGCTGACGATCACCACGGCCATGATTGACCACTTCGGCTGTTCGAGATCGAAGATGAACGCCAGATAAAGGGTCAACAGCCCGGCGGCGATGGTCCGCAGGGCAAACAGCAGAACAGCCTGACCGGGATGGATCAAAGCCTTGAAATAGGTGTACAGCGCAGACATGGGCACTCTCTTTAAAACGACTTCTGCAAGCGTAGACATTGCAGCAAAAGCCTGACGGATTTCACAGTCGACACGTGTTGTAGGACGATTCGCTGGCAACGGTTTGACTCACGCGCCAAGCTGAACGAAGCTTGCCGCTCTGCTCAAGTTCGAAGCTTTCGGAAACCCGCATGACTCAGTCCCGCCGCAACCTGCTGATCGGCTTAGGCCTCGTACTGATCCTCGGCGTCGTCTGGCTGTCCTGGCGCAGCAGCACTCCGACCATCCCCGATGCTATCAAACATGGCTACAGCGAAGCGCTGAACGCCGCGCGCACCGGTGAACCCGGAGCGGCGCGCCAGTTGTACCAGCAATTGGGCCGCCCGGACATCTCGGTCAAGCGCCGGGTCTGGCTGCATGGCGAACTGCCCAATTACCCCAGTCCGCAGGCGTTGAAGCTGGCGGACATCGACTTGCATCACGAAGCGCCGCAAGTGCGCGTCGCAGCGATCAAAAGCATCGTCGGTCTGGTGCCCGGCGGGCAGCGCAGTCTGCTGCTAGGACCGTTGCTCGATGATGAAGAACAAGCTGTCCGTTTCGCCGCGATCAATGCCCTGCTCGGCCTGGCCCCGGACGAGCTCGGCCTGTATTTCGCACCGCTACAGCAGGCCATCGACGGCTGGCAACAGACCCTGGAAAGGCAGCCGGAAAGCGCCGCCAACTATGCGCAACTGGCCCGTCTCTATATTCACAACGCCGAATACAAACAGGCCCAACAGGCTTTGGACAATACCTTGCGCCTGGAACCGGGCAACCTGCCGGCGCTGGTCATGCAGATCGATGTGCTCGACCGCCAGGGCCAGAGCGATGCCGCTCGCCAGTTGCTCGCCCGCCAACTCAAGGCGCAGCCCGATTCGGCCTATCTGCAACATGCCCTCGGCCTGTGGCTGCTGCACCACGGCCAGCGCGAATATGCCCTGCTCGGCCTGTCCAAAGCGGTCGAGCTGGAACCGGACAACAAGGATTATCGCTACGACCTCGCCACCACTCTGCACAGCGCGGAAGAACTGGAAGCGGCGCAGAAACAATTGCAGGAAATCGTTCAGCGCCACCCCGCCGACCGCAAGGCGCGGGTGTTGTTGATCAACTATTGGAAGGAAAGCGGCCAATTGCAGAATGTGCAGATTCTGCTGGCGCAACTGGAGCAGCTGAATCCGGACGACCCGGCCCTGCAACAGGGTCTTTAATCAAGGTAGAGCGGGTGCAATCAACCACCTGTCGAAAGAAAAAGCGGAACCGTGAACATGCCCTGAGGTCAAGTTATTCAGGCGGCTCACTTAAGCCAGCCGCCGAATTACCCTAGTCATAAGAGGGCGTTTTTTGACTACATCAAACGAGTTGATCAGTGCAAAGGCCGCCGTCGGCATCGTAGGTCTGGATGACATCCTTGCCGGTGGCCTGTCCCGCGGCCATGTGTTTTTGCTCGAGGGGGAACCCGGAACCGGCAAAACCACCGTGGCTTTGCATTTCCTCCGCGCCGGTGCGCTGGCCGGGGAACGCTGCTTGTACATCACTCTCTCGGAAACCGAGAAAGAACTGCGTCAAGGTGCGCTCTCCCACGGCTGGGAGCTGAACGAAAACATCAAGATCTTCGAGCTGACACCGCCGGAAAGCCTGCTCAATGCCGAACATCAGCAAAGCCTGCTGTATTCCTCGGACCTTGAACTGGGCGAGGCGACCAGGCAGATTTTCGAAGTGGTCGAACGCTTCAAGCCGACCCGCGTTGTGCTCGACAGCCTTTCGGAGATCCGTCTGCTGGCGCAGAGCTCCTTACGCTATCGTCGGCAGATTCTGGCGATCAAGCATTACTTCGTGCGCTACGACGCCACCGTCCTGCTGCTCGATGACCTGACTACAGAATCCCTCGACAAGACCGTGCACAGTGTCGCCCACGGCGTGATCCGCCTTGAAGAGCTGACGCCAAGCTACGGCGCCGAGCGTCGTCGCGTACGAGTGGTCAAATATCGCGGGCAGAAATACCGTGGCGGTTTCCACGATTTCACCATCATGGGCGACGGCGTCCATGTTTTCCCACGCTTGGTAGCGGCGGAACATCGCGGCGACTACCCACGTCTGCAGCTGTCCAGCGGCATCCCGCAAATGGACGCCCTGCTCGGCGGCGGCATCGAGACCGGTTCCAGCACGCTGATTCTCGGCCCGGCCGGTACCGGTAAATCGATGATTTCGATGATCTTCGCCGCCGCAGCGGTGGCCCGAGGCGAAAAAGCCGCGCTGTTCATTTTCGATGAAGAGCTGGGCCTGCTGTTCGAACGCATGCGTCATCTCGGCATCGATCTCAAAGCCTTGCAGGCCACCGGTAATCTGCTGATCGAACAGGTAGACGCCGCCGAATTGTCTCCGGGTGAGTTGTCCCATCGCGTGCGCCGTTGCGTCGATGAGCTAGGTATCAAAACCGTGGTGATCGACAGCATTAACGGCTATCAAGCGGCGATGCCGGAAGAAAACGCGCTGGTGCTGCACATGCACGAGCTGCTGCTGTACCTTAACCGCAAAGGCGCGGCGACTTTCATGACGGTCGCCCAGCACGGTCTGGTGGGCGATATGCAGGCGCCGGTTGATATCACTTACCTGGCCGACACGGTGATTCTGTTGCGCTACTTCGAAGCCCTCGGCAAAGTCCGCCGGGCGATCTCGATTATCAAAAAACGTACCGGCAACCACGAGTCGACCATCCGTGAATACCGGATTTCCTCGCGTGGCATGACCATCGGCCAACCGCTGGAATCCTTCCAGGGCGTGCTGCGTGGCGTGCCGACCTACATGGGAGCGAGCAATCCATTGCTTGAGGATGAAAGCTTGTGACGGTCAACACGCCGTTGGCCGAGCGGGTGCTGGTGCTGGCGCCCATGGGTCGCGACAGCCAGATCGCGTTGATGATTCTCAACGAAGCCGGTTACGGCGGCATGGTGGCGCCGAATCTCGGCGCTCTGTGCACCGAACTGGAGGTCGGCGCCGGGTTGCTGCTGATTGCTGCTGAAGCGCTGCGCGGACCGGAACTGGAAGGGCTTATCGCCTACCTTGACCAGCAACCCGCGTGGTCGGACATGCCCATCGTGCTGCTGACTCATCATGGCGGCGATGAACAAGGGCCGCCGTCGCGCCTCAGCACCCTGCTCGGCAACGTGACTTTTCTCGAGCGCCCCTTCCATCCCGCGACGCTGGTCAGTCTGGTCTCCGCCGCCCTGCGTGGGCGGCGACGACAATATGAAGCACGCGATCGGCTGATCGACCTGAGTGAAAGCGAACGACGCCTGCAGTCGACTCTGGAAACCCTCGAGCAACAGGTTGAAGAGCGCACCGCACAGCTTCGCCACAACGAAGAAGCGCTGCGCCAATCGCAGAAAATGGAAGCGGTCGGCCAACTCACTGGCGGCATTGCTCACGACTTCAACAATATGCTCACCGGCATCATCGGTAGCCTGGAACTGCTGCGCCGACGTCTGGCCCGGGGCCGCACCGAAGACCTCGACAGTCTGATCGATCTAGGCGTGACCTCCGCCAACCGCGCCGCCGGCCTCACCCACCGCTTGTTGGCGTTCTCGCGTCGGCAATCCCTCGACCCAAAAGCCGTGCAAATGAACACGCTGGTGCTGTCGATGGGCGAGTTGCTGCAACGCAGCCTCAATGAAAGCATTCATCTGGAAATGCGCCTGGACGACAACCTCTGGGTTGCCGAGGCCGATCCCAATCAACTCGAGAGCGCCCTGCTCAACCTGGTCATCAATGCCCGCGATGCGATGCCCGAGGGCGGCAAACTGGTGGTGGAAACCAGCAATCAGGTCCTGCATAGCGACTTCACTGCCGCTTACAGCAATCTGGAGCCGGGCGATTACGTGATGCTCAGCGTGACTGACAACGGTAGCGGCATGCCGCAGAGTGTGGTCAGCCGCGCGTTCGATCCGTTCTTTACGACCAAGCCGATCGGCCAAGGCACCGGCCTCGGGCTGTCGATGATCTATGGCTTCAGCAAGCAGTCGCGCGGGCATGTGTCGATCGATAGTGAAGTCGATCAAGGCACCACGGTAAAACTCTACCTGCCGCGTTTCCGTGGTGAAGAAGTGGAAATTCCCGTCTCGGATTCGCAGCAGGCTCCGTATGCGATGGATGGCGAAACCGTACTCATCGTCGAAGACGATCCGGCTGTGCGCGTGTTGGTCAGCGCCGTGCTCAGTGAGTTGGGTTATGCGTTCGTGGAGGCCGGTGATGCCGACGGCGCCATGCCGATTCTAAATTCGACGCAGCGTATTGATTTGCTCATCAGCGACGTTGGCCTGCCGGGGATGAACGGTCGTCAACTGGCGGAGGTTGGTCGGCAATACCGGCCAGGTCTGAAAGTGTTGTTCATCACCGGTTATGCCGAGCACGCGGCGGTGCGCGGTGGCTTCCTCGACTCGGGAATGCAGATGATCACCAAGCCCTTCACCTTTGATCTGCTCACCGCCAAGGTGCGCGAGATGATCAATAGCTGAATCTACAGGAGCCGCCGAAGGCTGCGATCTTTTGACCTTGATCTATAAAAAGCAAAATCAAAAGATCGCAGCCTTCGGCAGCTCCAACATATCAGGCCAGCAATTCCTGAATCTTTTCCTGCAACACATCCAGATCGAACGGTTTTTCCAGGATCGGTGCCTTGCTGGTGATCGGGCTGCCGGTTTCACGGATTTCCTGCGGATAGCCGCTGATGAAAATCACTTTCAGGTCCGGTCGCAGCTTCACTGCCGGCTCGGCGATCTGCACGCCGGAGATCCCGCCCGGCAGGCGGAAATCGGTAATCAGCATGTCCAGGTGAGGTTTGCTGGCGAGGATCTCGAAAGCCTGCTCGCCATTTTCCGCTTGCAACACGCGATAGCCCTGCCCTGACAGGTAATCCGTCAGGACCATCAAGATAACCGGTTCGTCTTCGACGACGAGTACTACATCTTGCGCATCTACGCTCATGGGAAGCCTTTGTTCGGTCAATAGCTGCTGATACGACCGTGTGGTCACTCAGAGGTTGCGTCGGATATGCCGTTTTCCTGGATCGGCAGACAAACGCGAAACAGGGCGCCTTCGTTGATTTCACTCTCGACGACGATGGAGCCGCCATGGGCGGCGACGATCTGCTCGGAAATGAACAGACCCAGCCCGAGCCCGGCCACCACCGTCTTGGCGGACACCCGTTCGAACTGCTGAAAAATACGCTTCTGGTTCTCGGCGCTGATGCCGATGCCGTGATCCTGGACCTCGACCCGAGCCTCGTCAGCTTCGCGATAGACGCGCACCTGAATCGGGCTGCGACCGCCGTAACGCAAGGCGTTGGTCAGCAGATTGGACACCACTTGCTCGATGCGGAACTCGTCCCAGCAACCTTCGACCGGCTCGGACGCCTCAAAGGAAACGCTGGTTTCCGCCGCTTCCATTTGCGGTGCAAAATTTTGCAGCAGATTGCTGACCAGTTGCACCAGATCGAAACGACTCGGGCGGATCGACAGTTTGCCGGTGCGGATTCGCGAGACATCGAGCATGTCTTCGATCAGGCGAATCAGACTTTTGATCTGCCGCTCATCGCGATCGACCATCGCCTGCATCTTGTCGAGGGTGAACGCCGCGGCGTTGTCCCGCGCCAGGTGCATCTTGCGCAGCTGGGTTTCAAGGATCAGGCCATTGAGCGGTGTACGCACCTCGTGGGCAACGATGGACATGAAGTCATCGCGCATGCGCACCGCTTGTTCCAGCTCAAGCTGCGTGCTTTGCAACTGTTGCAGCAGCGCTTCCTGCTCACGGCGGGCCTGCTCGAGCGCCTCGACCTGCTGTTTCATGGCCTTGCTCTGGCGATACAGATCGACGAAAACGTTGACCTTGCTCTTCACCGCATGAATGTCCAGCGGCTTGTGCAGGAAGTCCACCGCACCGCTTTCATAGCCCTTGAACGCGTAGTTGAGTTCACGGCCAGCGGCGCTGACGAAAATGATCGGAATGTTCTTGGTCTTCTCGGTGCCGCGCATCAACTCGGCCAGTTCGAAGCCGTTCATGCCCGGCATCTGCACGTCGAGAATGGCCATGGCGAATTCGTGTTGCAGCAACAGCGACAGTGCTTCGTCCGCCGACAGAGCCTTGTAGACCGTGCGATCCTCGCGCTTGATCAGCGCTTCCAGCGCCAGCAGGTTTTCTGGCAGATCGTCAACGATCAACAGTTTGGCTTGGATATTACTCAGCATGCGATTCGTTCCAGCTCGACTAGCAGACGGCCGATGCCGTGAATGGGTAGGACATGATCCGGCTGCAGAACGTTCAGTGCAGCCTGGGGCATGGTGGCGACTTGTGCATCATCGGGGTCTTGAACAATGGTCAGGCCGCCGCAGCGCTTGACGCAGGCCAGACCGCGCGCGCCATCCTGATTGGCGCCGGTCAGCAGCACGGCGGCGAGTGTCTCGCCGTAAACGTCAGCGGCCGATTCAAACAGGTAATCGATCGAAGGCCGCGAATGATGCACGCGATCCTCCAGGCTCAGCGACAGGCTGCGATCCGCTTCGACCGACAAGTGATAACCGGGCGTGGCGAAATACACCGTGCCGGCTTGAATGTCCTGCTTGTCTTCAGCTTCCTTGACCGGCATCGCCACACGGCGGGAGAACACTTCGGCCAGATGACTGCGGCGCTCTTCCGGCAGATGCAGAACGATGATGATCGGCAGCACATAGCCTTTGCGTAATGGCCCGAGCAGGGTCAGCAACGCCTCGACACCGCCTGCGGAGGCGCCGATCACGACGGCCTCGATGCGAGGCAGGCTCGGGGTGTGGTTCATGATTTGCGGTAGATCCGTTCTTGTTTGACCAACGCCTCGAACTGGTTCGAATAGTTGGAAAAATCCAGGGTTTCCTTGCTGCCCAGCACCAGAAAGCCGCGATGCGACAACGATTCATGGAACAGCCCGAACGCCCGGTCCTGCAACTTCTTGTTGAAATAGATCAGCACGTTGCGGCAGGAAATCAACTGGGTTTCGGAGAACACGCTGTCGGTGGCCAGGCTGTGGTCGGCGAACGTCACGTTCTCGCACAGGCTCTTGTCGAAAATCGCGTAGCCATAGGCTGCCGTGTAGTAATCGGCAAACGAACGCTGACCGCCGGCCTGCTGATAGTTGGCAGTGTAGGCGCGGACGTTTTCCATGGAGAAAATCCCTTGCTTGGCCTTCTCCAGCGAGCGCGGGTTGATGTCGGTGGCGTAGATGATCGTGCGGTCGAGCAGGCCTTCTTCGCGCAGCAGGATCGCCATCGAATAGACCTCCTCGCCCGTGCTGCATCCGGCAATCCAGATCTTCAGCGACGGATAGGTGCGCAGCAGCGGCACCACTTCGTTGCGGATCGCCAGGAAGTGCGACGGATCGCGGAACATCTCGCTGACCGGGATCGTCAGCAGTTGCAGCAGCTGCATGAACGCGGTCGGGTCGTGCAGGACTTTTTCTTGCAGGGCCGAGATGGTCGCGCACTCGAACTGACTCAGCGCGTGCTGCACCCGGCGCTTGATCGAAGCGCCGGAGTAGTCGCGAAAGTCATAGCTGTATTTCAGGTAAATCGCCTCGATCAACAAGCGTAATTCGATTTCGCTGTTGCGCTCGGCTGAACTGCTGCGTTCCACTAGATGCGTTCCATTTTCGGTAACCACACACGTATCAGCGAGAACAGACGATCAAGGTCGATGGGCTTGGCCAGGTAATCGTTGGCGCCCGCTTGCAGGCAGCGCTCCTGATCGTCCTTCATGGCCTTGGCCGTCACCGCGATGATCGGCAGCTTGCGCCAGCGCGGATCCTTGCGGATTTCCATGGTGGCTTCGAAGCCATCCATTTCCGGCATCATTACGTCCATCAGCACCAGGTCGATGTCCTCGACTTCATGAAGTTTCTCAATCGCTTCGCGGCCATTACGGCCGATCACCACGACTGCGCCTTTGTGTTCCAGCGCGCTGGTCAGGGCGAAGATGTTGCGCACATCGTCGTCCACCAGCAGCACTTTGCGACCTTCAAAGACCTTGTCGCGGCTGCGCGCGGTCTTGAGCATCTTCTGCCGTTCATGGGACAGCTGCGATTCGACTTTGTGCAGAAAGAGTGTGACCTCGTCGAGCAATCGCTCCGGGGAGCGTGCGCCCTTGATGATGATCGAGCGTGAATACTTGCGCAGTTCGGCCTCTTCGTCGCGGGTCAGGTTGCGTCCGGTATAAACGATGACCGGCGGGAACGAGCAGATGTCCTCGGTGGACATGCGCTTGAGCAGATCGTTGCCGAGCATGTCCGGCAGCTTGAGGTCGATGACCATGCAGTCGTAGATGGTCGTGCGCAGCAATTCCAGGGCGTCCTGGGCCAGGCCGACGGCAGTGATTTCGATGTCTTCGTCGCCAATCAGCCGCGCGATGCTTTCGCGTTGCAGATCGTCATCTTCGACCAGCAACACGCGTTTGACCTTCTGCGTCAGCTTGGCCTCGAGACGGGCGAACACATCCTTGAGCTCTTCGCGGGTGGTCGGCTTCACTGCGTAGCCGATCGCGCCCATGTGCATGGCCGCTTCGACGCGGTCTTCCACGGAAATCACGTGCACTGGAATGTGCCGGGTTTCGGCGCGTTCTTTCAGGCGTTGCAGCACGGTCAGACCGGAATGATCCGGCAGGCGCATGTCGAGGAGGATCGCATCCGGAACGAATTCGCGCGCCAGGTCGTAACCTTCGTCAGCGCCGTGGGCGACCAGACACATGTAGCCCAACTCATGGGCCAGGTCATAGAGGATACGGGCGAAGTTCGGTTCGTCCTCCACCACCAGAATGCAGCGGGTGGCGAACGGTGCCTTGTCGCGATCGTCGGCAAAGCGCGGGATGACTGCCGGAATCGCCGATGCGAGCGGAGCCGCAACAGCAACTGGCGCAGGCGTCACAGGTGCCGGGTGGAAGGTCAGCGGCGCGGCCGGCGTTTCACCGAATTCGTGATACTGACGCGGCAACACCAGCGTAAACGTGCTGCCCTGCCCCGGCACGCTGTCGACGCTGATCGAACCGCCCAGCAACGTTGCCAGATCCCGCGAGATCGACAGGCCAAGGCCGGTGCCGCCGTACTTGCGATTGGTGGTGCCATCCGCCTGACGGAACGCCTCGAAGATACTTTCCTGCTGATCCGCGGCGATACCGATCCCGGAATCCTTGACGCTGAAGGCGATGTGATCGTTCGGCTGCGCGGTGATGCTCAGGCTGACGGCGCCGTGCTCAGTGAACTTGATCGCGTTGGACAGCAGGTTCTTGATGACCTGCTCCAGACGCTGACGGTCGGTGAACAGCAAGCCCGGTGCGTCCGGCTGAACCTCGACGCTGAAGGCCAGTTTCTTGTCCGCCGCCAAGGGTTCGAACATCGAGCGCAAGCCGTCGACCAGACGATCGACGCGGGTGTTTTCGGCAATCACTTCAAGCTTGCCGGCCTCGACCTTGGAAATGTCGAGGATGTCGTTGATCAGGTTGAGCAGATCGTTGCCGGCCGAATAGATCGATTCGGCGAACTTGACCTGTTCCGCCGACAGATTCTGCTGCGGGTTTTCCGCCAACAGTTTGGCCAGAATCAGCGAACTGTTGAGCGGCGTGCGCAGTTCGTGGGACATGTTGGCGAGGAATTCGGACTTGTACTTGCTCGAGCGTTGCAGCTCTTCGGCACGCTCTTCGAGTTGAATCTGCGCCTGATTCAGCTCGGTGTTTTTCTTGTCCATGGCATCGCGCTGTTCGGCGAGCTGCTCGTTGGTCTGCTCCAGCTCCACTTGCTGGGTTTCCAGATGCGCCTGGGATTCCTTGAGAATCCGCGACTGTTCTTCCAGCTCTTCGTTGGCAGTCTTCAGCTCTTCCTGCTGCACTTGCAGCTCTTCATTGAGCTGCTGGGTTTCGGCGAGCACTTCCTGCAAGCGCTGACGGTAACGCGCCGCTTCGATCGAGGTGCCGATGTTGCCGGCAATCAGTTCCAGCAGTTCGATGTCGCGCTCGGACAGCGGACGCAGGAAGCCCAGTTCGATCACACCGTTGACCCGATCATCATCGCTGGTCGGCACCACCAGCACACTGTGCGGCAGACCTGCGCCGAGACCGGAGCTGACTTTGAAATAGTCGCCCGGGACCGCGTCGAGACGGATCAGGCGTGCCTGTTCTGCCACTTGGCCGACGATGCCTTCGCCGCTGTAGATCGTTTGATTGAGCTCTTCCTGCTCGCGGGAGAAACCATAAGTCGCCACGCGCTTGAGGCCGCCATGTTCTTCACGCACATAAAGCGCGGCGACGGCAGTGCCGAGGTATTGCGCGCAGAATTGCAGAATATTGCGCCCCAGCAGGTTCAGCGTCAGTTGACCCAACACCTGCTCGGCCAGTTGCGTCTGGCCGTTGCGCAGCCACGCCTGTTTCTCGAGGCGTTCGGCGCTGGCCAGTTGGGCGGCGAGGTTGGCGCTGTAGTTGGTCGACAGGTTGAGCAGATCACGGCGGCCGATGTAGGCCAGCAAACCGCTGATGCCAACGATGAAGATCAGGTAAAGGGTGATGCTCCAGATCGTCGTGCGGCGCACATCCTCGTTGCGCGTGGCGCGCAGCACCTGCTCGGTCTCGATGACGTCCTCGAATTGCTTGCGGATTTCATCGGTCAGGCGCTTGCCCCGCCCTGCCTTGACCGCACCGCGATAGTCGCCACTGCTGCGCTGCAGATCGATCATCGACTGCGCGTAGTTGGCCCACTCCACCTGCAAGGCTTGCAAACGGCGCAGGCGATCGGTCTGCACCGGATTATCGGCGGTCAGCTCCAGCAACGTATTGAGAGCGACCTCGATACGCGGCTTGGCAACTTCGTACGGGTCGAGAAAGTGCTCGTCACCGCTGAGCAGATAGCCGCGCATGCCGGTTTCCAGATCAACGGTGAGCTTCACCGCTTCATTGGCGTTATTGATCACCCGGTCGGTGTGCTCGACCCATTGGATGACCGACAGCAAATAAGTGATCAGCGAGACGAAGAACACGGCGCTGAGCACGCCGACGCCCAGCGGCAGGCTGACGTTGCGACTCAGAAGTTTGCGGAACCGTTGTTCATCAACCGAGGACGGAGAGGACATGGGGCAGCCTTGTCGAACTGTTGAAAACCCGAGAGTTTGCCCCAAAACCCCGCCATGGATCCATTTTTCTCACACAAATGATGGCATTTTCCTACACGCGCCTGCGCATTGGACGACGCCAACGGTTATCCTTGCCGCGCCGCACTGACCTGTTCTTTTTTTGTATCAGCTCGGGAACTTGTGGCTATGCGCCACTTACTCATGCAAGAGTCCGGCAAAATTCGCTTGCCCGGTATCCCCCGATTTCAATTTTTGAGAGTCCTGCCATGTCTGCCAATGCCTCCACTATCCTTGTCGTAGAAGATGACGACATCGTGCGCATGCTCATCGTGGATGTGCTGGAGGAGCTGGAATTCGAAGTATTGGGGGCGAATGACGGCGAGTCTGCGCTCGCAATTCTCGGGAATTTGAACAACCACATCGATTTAATGATGACCGACAAAGGCCTGCCAGGCATGGATGGCATCGAACTGGCCAACAAGGCGCGAGAACTGCGCCCTGCTCTTCCCATCCTGTTTGCCAGCGGCTATGCCGAAACTATCGAAGTACCCGGCGACATGCATGTCATCGGCAAACCGTTTTCGATTGACCAGTTACGCGACAAGGTCAAATCCATACTGGAATAGTCCTGCGCATCTACCTGCATTGGCTGGAACCCGAGCAATCGTGATCAACCTGAACTGGCGATGAGCACGCATCACTGTGGTTTAATTGCGCCCTTTTTTAGCGCCGAGAATCCAGCGATGTCCCACTCCGTTCCCACCAAAGTCCTGGTCATCGGCTACGTCTGGCCCGAGCCCCGCTCTTCGGCGGCCAGCGGACATGTCATGCAGATCCTCGAGACATTTCTCGATCAGGGATGGGACATCACGTTCAGCAGCCCGGCCGGCCCGGGTGAACACAAGGCTGATCTGACGGCGCTGGGCGTTCGCGAAGTATCGATCGAGCTCAACAACAGCAGTTTCGACACGTTCATCAGCGAGTTGGCGCCGGATATCGTGCTGTTCGATCAGTTCATGATGGAGGAACAGTTTGGCTGGCGGGTGGAGAAACACTGCCCGGGCGCCCTGCGCATCCTGGAAACCTCCGACCTGCAAAGCCTGCGGCATGCGCGTCATCAGCGTCTGAAAGACCGGCTGAAAAGCGACGACGAGCAGACTGATTTCACCGAACTGTTCGCACCGGCATTGCACGAAGAATTCCAGCTGATGGCGAGCACCGATCTGGCCAAACGGGAAATCGCTGCGCTGTACCGGTGTGATTTGAACCTGATGATTTCCGAAGTCGAGATCGACCTGCTGGTGGAGGAATTCGGCCTGCCTCGGCAAATCCTGCATTGGTGTCCGTTGATGATTGATCTTCCGGACACCGCCGCGCCAGGTTTCGAAGAGCGCGCGCATTTCCTCAGTATTGGCAACTTCCGTCACGCGCCAAACTGGGATGCCGTGCTCTGGATGAAGACCACGCTCTGGCCGCTGATCCGCGCGCGCTTGCCTCGCGCGCAACTGCATATCTATGGCGCCTATACGCCGCCCAAAGCCACCGCACTGCACAACCCTGTCCAAGGATTTCACATCATGGACTGGGCCGAAGATGCGCTTGAAGTGATGTCGGCAGCGCGGGTCTGCCTAGCGCCATTGCGCTTTGGCGCGGGAATCAAGGGCAAACTGGTCGACGCCATGCTCTGTGGCACGCCAAGCGTGACGACACCGATCGGCGCCGAAGCCATGCACGGCGATGCTCCTTGGCCGGGAGCCGTTGCCCTGGACGCAAACACCTTCGCCGAACAGGCCGTGCAACTGTACGAAGATCCAGCGCGCTGGCAGCAAGCGCAGATTCAGGCTTCGGCACTTTTGCAGCAACGTTATCAGCTCAGCGTACATGGCCCGCGTCTGATCAACCGGATAGCTGATTGCCGACAACACTTGGCACAACTTAGAAACGACAACTTCACCGGCGCCATGCTGCGACATCACACACTCAAAAGCACTCAATACATGGCTCAATGGATCGAAGCGAAAAACCAGTTGAATCCAACAGAGCGTTAATTACATGACTTGCATTAAAAGCGAACTTTCGCAATAACACGAACATGCCTATAAACATCCTGCGCGCAACTAATCAACCACTTCGCAGGATATGCAACATGGAAAACTTCGACGATATACCAACCCATCAATGGATGGCTGATTCACCACAAATCGATAATCTTTCGTTATTCGAAATGACCCTGCCCGGCGCGCACAACGCCGGCTGTGACTGGGAAGCTTCTTATGCCCTGATTCCCGGGAAAAACTGGCTTGCCTGCCAGGACGTTTCGTTTTATTCGCAGTTGAATCGCGGCGCTCGCGCACTTGATGTACGCCTTGTTTACAACAGCAAGGCGAAACAACTGGCGAGATTCCGTTTCCAGCACAATGGATTCAACTCTTCGCGAACGCTTGAAGACCTGATCAGAGACCTCAAGGGGTTTTATGAAAGAAGCCCGAACGAGTTTATCGTTCTGGATTTTCATGAACTTTCCAACGCTACAGATCCATTCAACCATGAGGAATTCAGAACAGCTTTGCTGGAGCACCTTGGGGAACGGATCATTCCCACCGAAAATCTGCATCTGACAATTGGCCAACTCAAAGCCATCGATCCATTGCAGCGCATTATGGTAGCTGCGCCGATGACCTGGGAAACCCTGGACTTCCGCTTTTATAGCCAGATCAATCACAAGTGGATCGGCAAATCACAGGTCAGCACCTCGGATCTTTATGGCTATATAGACAACGTACTGAGCACACCTGTCAGTACGCGCCGCCCGTGGTCGCTGTCGGCAACCAGTTACACACTCGGCGGGCCACAGCGAATCCTCGACAGTCTTGACGAGTGGTTCGACCCGGAAAAATCCGATTGGGCGCGCAAGTGCAACATCATCAATTTCGACTTCATCAAGAATTCGAACATCGTGCGCTTCTGCCAAATGGCCAACTTGCAAAAGGCGCGCGACAAGCTCAGCTGAGCGGTCTCCACGGACGGCCGGACAGAAGTGGCACAAATGGCAAAAAACGAGGCATGATCGCGCAGCGATAATAAAAAAGTGCCTCGTCATGACCCGAACCGCTCGCGTGACCGACCCTTCCTACGAGTTGATGGACGACCATAACGGCTTGTCCATCATCTACCGCCAGCACGGCTTTCCCTGCCCGCTGGTGCGCTGGCATTTTCACAAGGAATACGAACTGCACCTGATCGTTGCCAGTTCCGGCAAGGTGTTCATCGGCGATTACATCGGCAACTTCTATCCGGAAACCCTGTTTCTGACCGGTCCCAACCTGCCGCACAACTGGATCAGCCAGGTCGCTGAAGATGAAGTGGTGGAGAAGCGCGACATGCTGGTCAACTTCACCGACGAATTGTTCGAGAGCGGGCATCAGGTGTTCGCTGAGCTGAAATCCCTGGCGCCACTGCTTGAGCGCGCGCAGTACGGCATCGAATTTCGCTGCAAGCGCACGATCCGTCAGGCCATGACACTTATGCAGCGGATCGCCGACAGCACCGGCATCACCCGCCTCGGGCATTTTTTCATCCTGATGGAACTGCTCGCGGCCAGTGAGGATTACCTGTTGTTGTCCGGTGCCACCACGCCGCAACTGGCCGACGAACACAACATCGACCGCACCAACCGCGCGGTCGATTACATCTTCAGCCATTACGCCCGGGACATTTCACTGGAAGAAGTGGCCGAGCACCTGGGCATGACGCCGACCTATTTCAGCCGGGTATTCAAACAGGCCACCGGACGCAACTTCATCGAATTCGTCAATCGCCTGCGCATCAGCAAATCCTGTGAGCTGCTGGCCGATGGCGACAAACCTGTGACCGAGGTGTGCTTCGAGTCGGGCTTCAACAATATTTCCAACTTCAATCGACGCTTTCAGCAACTCAAGGGCATGACGCCGTCGCACTATCGACGGCTGGCGGTGCAGCGGCTGACTGAACAGAACCATCTCTGACGACACGCCAGCTGTGGGAGCGAGCCTGCTCGCGAAAGCGGTCTGTCAGTGAAAAATCCTGTGGCTGACACACCATCTTCGCGAGCAGGCTCGCTCCCACAAAAAACCGTGCCCCGGCTGGCGAAATCTGTACGCATTCGCTAACGGTCCCTCGCGCAAAACCCCTTCCCTGCGTTCCCCCGCCCAAACCCCAGTGCAAAAAAGTATCAACAAAAGTGCTAGGGATGATTTGTCAGCTCCGCCGTGGAAGGCTGTAATCAGCGCAGATTCTTCCTGCATTCGGAAGACACAAAAACAATAACTGTCCTTCTGCCCCGTCGGGTGCCAGAAAAGGAGTGCACGATGCAACCCACTGCAAAAGCTCTGCTCGCTCTCACCTGCATGACCCTCAGCAGCGTCAGCCTTGGCGCCCAGACCCTGACCATCGCCACCGTCAACAACAGCGACATGATTCGCATGCAGAAACTCTCGAAAACCTTCGAGAGCGAGCATCCGGACATCAAGCTCAATTGGGTGGTGCTGGAAGAAAACGTGCTGCGTCAGCGCCTGACCACGGACATCGCCACTCAGGGCGGCCAGTTCGACGTATTGACCATCGGCATGTACGAAGCCGCACTCTGGGGCGGCAAGGGTTGGCTGGAGCCGATGAAGGACCTGCCGGCCAGTTACGCCCTCGACGATGTCTTCCCGTCGGTGCGCGAAGGCCTGTCGGTGAAGGGTTCGCTGTATGCGCTGCCGTTTTACGCAGAAAGTTCGATCACCTATTACCGCACCGACCTGTTCAAGGCAGCCGGGCTGACCATGCCGGAGCGGCCGACCTGGGAAGAGATCGCCGGGTTTGCGGAAAAGCTCACCCAGAAAGACAAAGAGCAATACGGCATCTGCCTGCGCGGCAAGGCTGGTTGGGGTGAGAACATGGCGCTGGTGACCACGGTCGCCAATGCTCATGGCGCGCGCTGGTTCGATGAGCAGTGGAAACCGGAATTCAGCGGCCCGGAGTGGAAAAACGCGCTGAATTTCTACGTCAACACCATGAAGAAATCCGGCCCGCCGGGCGCGTCGAGCAACGGGTTCAATGAAAACCTGGCCCTGTTCAACAGCGGCAAATGCGCGATCTGGGTCGACGCCAGCGTCGCCGGCTCGTTCGTCACCGACAAGACCCAGAGCAAGGTCGCCGATCACGTCGGTTTCACCTTCGCTCCGCATCAGGTCACGGATAAAGGCTCGGCGTGGCTGTATTCGTGGGCGCTGGCGATTCCGACCAGCTCCAAGGCCAAGGACGCAGCAAAAACCTTCAGCGCCTGGGCCACGTCCAGAGAGTACGGCGAACTGGTTGCCAAGACCGATGGCATCGCCAACGTGCCGCCGGGCACCCGCGCTTCGACCTACAGCGATGCTTACATGAGCGCCGCGCCGTTTGCCAAGGTGACGCTGGAATCACTCAAGGCCGCTGACCCGAGCAAGCCGACGCTGAAACCGGTGCCGTACATCGGCATTCAATTGGTGACCATTCCTGAATTCCAGGCAGTGGGCACCCAGGTCGGCAAGTTGTTCTCGGCGGCGCTGATCGGCCAGACCACGGTGGATCAGGCGCTGGCGGCGGCGCAGCAGACTACGGAACGCGAGATGAAGCGCGCGGGTTATCCCAAGTAAACGCTGAACGACTTGCTCCTGCCTCTTGTGGGAGCGAGCCTGCTCGCGAAGGCGTCGTGTCAGCCAGTACACATGACACTGACCCAGCGCTTTCGCGAGCAGGCTCGCTCCCACATGGGGATCTCCATAGGTCTGTATGACTCGGTTGTGAATGCCATGAATACTTCAACTGCCAAAGCCCACATCGACCTGTCGCCACCCCAGAGCAAGCTGCGGGTGCGCAATCCCGGCTGGTTTCTGGTCAGCCCTTCGGTGGCGCTGTTGCTGCTGTGGATGATCGTGCCGCTGGGCATGACCCTGTACTTTTCGATGATCCGCTACAACCTGCTCTACCCCGGCGAAAACGAATTCGTCGGGCTTGAGAACTTCACTTACTTCCTCACCGATTCGGGCTTCATGCCCGGCGCGACCAATACATTGTTGCTGGTCGGCAGCGTGCTGCTGATCAGTGTGGTCTTCGGTGTGTTGATCAGCGCGTTGCTGGAGGCCAGCGAATTCCTTGGTCGCGGCCTGGTGCGGGTGATGCTGATCTCGCCGTTCTTCATCATGCCCACCGTCGGCGCGTTGATCTGGAAAAACCTGATCTTCCATCCGGTCTCGGGGATCCTCGCCTACATCTGGAAGCTGTTCGGTGCGCAACCGGTGGACTGGCTGGCGCACTACCCACTGCTGTCGATCATCATCATCGTTTCGTGGCAATGGCTGCCCTTCGCGATCCTGATTCTGATGACCGCCATGCAGTCGCTGGATCAGGAACAGAAAGAAGCTGCGCGCCTGGATGGTGCCGGCCCGATCGCGATTTTCTGGCACCTGACCCTGCCGCATCTGGCGCGGCCGATCGCTGTGGTAGTGATGATCGAAACGATCTTCCTGCTCTCGGTGTTCGCCGAAATCTTCACCACCACCAACGGCGGCCCCGGCTACGCCTCGACCAACCTCGCCTACCTGATCTACAACCAGGCGCTGGTGCAGTTCGACGTCGGCATGGCCTCGGCGGGCGGTTTGATTGCCGTGGTCATCGCCAACATCGCCGCGATCATTCTGGTGCGGATGATCGGCAAAAACCTGACTGACAAAGCGTGAGGCCTGCCATGACCCTCCAACAATCCCGCCGCCTGCAAAGCCTGCTGCTCGGCACCCTGGCCTGGGCCATCGCGATCGTGATTTTCTTCCCGATCTTCTGGATGGTGATGACCAGTTTCAAGAGCGAAATCGACGCCTTTGCCACGCCGCCGCAGTTCATCTTCACGCCAACGCTGGAGAACTACCTGCACATCAACGAGCGCAGCGATTACTTCAGCTTCGCCTGGAACTCGGTGGTGATCTCGTTCAGCGCCACCGCCCTGTGTCTGTTGATCGCGGTACCGGCGGCGTACTCGATGGCGTTCTACGAAACCCAGCGCACCAAAGGCACGTTGCTGTGGATGCTCTCGACCAAAATGCTGCCGCCGGTGGGCGTGCTGATGCCGATCTACCTGCTGGCCAAGAGTTTCGGCCTGCTCGACACGCGCATCGCGCTGATCGTGATCTACACGCTGATCAACCTGCCGATCGTGGTCTGGATGGTTTACACCTACTTCAAGGACATCCCCAAGGACATCCTCGAAGCCGCCCGCCTCGATGGTGCGACGCTGTGGCAGGAAATGGTTCGCGTACTGCTGCCGATCGCCAAGGGCGGCCTCGCCTCTACCGTGCTGCTGTCGCTGATCCTGTGCTGGAACGAGGCGTTCTGGTCGCTGAACCTGACCTCATCGAATGCCGCACCACTGACCGCGTTGATCGCCTCGTATTCAAGTCCCGAAGGATTGTTCTGGGCCAAGTTGTCGGCGGTCTCGACCCTGGCCTGTGCGCCGATTCTGATCTTTGGCTGGATCAGCCAGAAGCAACTGGTGCGCGGCCTGTCGTTTGGTGCCGTGAAATGAAGCCTCTCAATCTAATGCGATTCACTGTGGGAGCGAGCTTGCTCGCGAAAGCGGAGCGTCATCCAACAATGATGGTGACTGACGCGGCCCCTTCGCGAGCAAGCTCGCTCCCACAAAAGAGCTTATCCAGCTCAATCGAATAACAACAATGCGGAGGCCCATCTCATGGCCAACCTGAAAATCAAGAATCTGCAAAAAGGCTTCGAAGGCTTTTCCATCATCAAGGGCATCGACCTGGAAGTGAACGACAAGGAATTCGTGGTCTTCGTCGGCCCGTCGGGCTGCGGCAAATCCACCCTGCTGCGCTTGATCGCCGGGCTGGAAGAGGTCAGCGGCGGCACCATCGAACTCGATGGCCGCGACATCACTGAAGTCAGCCCGGCCAAGCGCGATCTGGCGATGGTGTTCCAGACCTACGCGCTGTACCCGCACATGACTGTGAAAAAGAACATGTCGTTCGCCCTCGATCTGGCCGGCGTGCCGAAAGCCGAAGTCGAACGCAAGGTTGGCGAAGCGGCGCGCATTCTCGAGCTCGGCCCGATGCTCGAGCGCAAGCCGAAACAGCTCTCCGGCGGCCAGCGCCAGCGTGTGGCGATCGGCCGTGCCATCGTGCGCAACCCGAAGATTTTCCTCTTCGATGAACCGCTGTCGAACCTCGACGCGGCGTTGCGCGTGCAGATGCGTCTGGAGTTGCTGCGTCTGCATAAAGACCTGCAAGCGACGATGATCTACGTGACCCACGACCAGGTCGAAGCGATGACCATGGCCGATAAAGTCGTGGTGCTCAATGGCGGCAGGATCGAGCAGGTCGGCTCGCCGCTGGACCTCTATCACAACCCGGCCAACCTGTTTGTCGCAGGCTTTCTCGGCACGCCGAAAATGGGTTTCCTCAAAGGCAAGATTGCCCGCATCGACGGCGCCAGCTGCGAAGTTTCGCTGGACGCCGGCACGCGCATCACCCTGCCGTTCAACGCTGCCAACCTCAGTGTCGGCAGCGCAGTAACGCTGGGTATTCGCCCTGAACACTTGGAGCTGGCGCAACCCGGCGACTGCACGCTGCAGGTGACTGCCGATGTCAGCGAGCGCCTTGGCAGCGACACCTTCTGCCACGTCACCACCAGCGCCGGTGAAGCCCTGACCATGCGCGTGCGCGGCGATCTGGCCAGCCGTTATGGCGAGCAATTGAGCCTGCGTCTGGACCCGACTCACTGCCACCTGTTCGACGCTGAAGGTGTGGCGCTGACCCGCCCACTGCGCGCTGCCGCCTGATTTCGAGACTATCCGATGAAACTCAACCAACAGAACCTCAATCGCCTCGCCGCCGAAGTGCAACTGCCGGGTTACAACCTGAGCGACACCCGCCAGGGCATCGCCCACATTGGCGTCGGTGGTTTCCACCGCGCGCATCAGGCGTATTACACCGATGCCTTGATGAACACTGGCCAAGCGCTGGACTGGGCAATCTGCGGCGTCGGCCTGCGCCCGGAAGATCGCCGTGCCCGCGATGATCTGCGCGAGCAGGATTACCTGTTCACCCTCTTCGAACTGGGCGACAGCGATGACACCGAAGTGCGCGTCATCGGCGCGATCCGCGACATGCTGCTGGCCGAAGATGGCGTGCAAACGCTGATCGACAAACTCGCCGAACCGCAGATCCGCATCGTCTCGCTGACCATCACCGAGGGCGGTTACTGCATCGACGACAGCAACGGCGAATTCATGGCGCATCTGCCGCAGATTCAACACGACCTCGCCCATCCGGAAGCGCCGGGCACCGTGTTCGGCTTCCTTTGCGCCGCGTTGGCCAGACGCCGTGCGGCGGGTGTTCCGGCATTCACCGTGATGTCCTGCGATAACCTGCCGCACAACGGCGCGGTCGCGCGCAAGGCACTGCTGGCGTTCGCCGCGCTGCGTGATCCGCAATTGCGCGACTGGATCGACCAGAACGTCAGCTTCCCCAACGCCATGGTCGACCGCATCACGCCGATGACCAGCACCGCGCATCGCCTGCAACTGGCCGACAAACACGGCGTCGACGATGCCTGGCCGGTGGTCTGCGAACCGTTTGTGCAGTGGGTGCTGGAAGACAAATTCGTCAACGGCCGCCCGGCTTGGGAAAAGGTCGGCGTGCAGTTCACCAACGATGTGTCGCCGTACGAAGAAATGAAAATCAAACTGCTCAACGGCAGTCACCTGGCGCTGACCTATCTGGGCTTTCTCAAGGGCTATCGCTTCGTCCACGAGACCATGAACGATCCGCTGTTCGTGCGGTACATGCGCGCCTACATGGACCTGGATGTCACGCCGCAACTGGCGCCGGTGCCGGGCATTGATCTGAGCGAATACAAGGACACGCTGGTGGCGCGGTTTTCCAATCAGGCGATTGCCGATCAGCTGGAGCGCGTGTGTTCGGATGGCTCATCGAAGTTTCCCAAGTTCACCGTGCCGACGATCAATCGGCTGATTGCCGATGGCCGCGAGACCAAACGTGCGGCACTGGTAGTCGCGGCGTGGGCGCTGTATTTGAAGGGCATGGATGAGAATGGCGATACGTATTCGATTCCGGACCCGCGAGGGGCTTTCTGCCAAGGTCTGGTAGCGGACGAAGGGCTGACCACGGAGCGGTTGCTGGGTGTTGAAGAGATTTTCGGCACGGCGATACCGAAGTCGGCGGAGTTTGTTGCGGCATTCGAGTGGTGCTGCCAGAGTTTGCGCGAGGTTGGGGTTTCGCGGACTCTGGAACGGGTGCTCGGCTGAAAAGCCCCTCACCCTAGCCCTCTCCCGGAGGGAGAGGGAACCGACCGCGTGGTTCTTCCGTTATTCATCGACCTGAAATTCCGAGTCGAATACAGAGTGTGAAAGGCATGAAAATCTGCTCCCTTTCCCCCTCGCCCCCATGGGGGAGAGGGCTGGGGTGAGGGGGTAGCTCTTGATCTTCAGCGCAATCTGACAGGCCCATACATGACAACAACAAAGCTCTTCCTGGGTATCGACTGCGGCACCCAAGGCACCAAAGCGATCATCCTCGATGCCGACAGCGGTCAGGTGCTCGGTCTGGGCGCGGCGCCGCACACGATGATCAGCGGCGCCAACGGCCGCCGCGAACAAGACGTTCAACAGTGGCTCGACGCGTTCGTCAGCGCCACCCGCCAGGCGTTGCGAGCGGCCAATGTCGACGGCCAGGCGATCCTCGGTGTCGGCGTCTCCGGCCAGCAACACGGCCTGGTCCTGCTCGATGAGCAAGGCGCAGTGCTGCGCCCGGCCAAGCTCTGGTGCGACACCGAAACCACGCCGGAAAACGAGCGCTTGCTCGCGCAACTGGGCGGTGAGGAAGGCTCGCTGGAACGCCTCGGCGTGGTCATTGCGCCGGGCTACACGGTGTCGAAACTGCTGTGGACCAAAGAGCAGCATCCCGACGTTTTCTCACGCATCGCGCGGATTCTGTTGCCTCACGACTACCTCAACTACTGGCTCACCGGCCGCGCCTGCAGCGAATACGGCGACGCCTCCGGCACCGGCTATTTCAACGTGCGCACGCGGCAATGGGATGTGCAGATCCTGCGCGACATCGACGCCAGCGGCCGTTTGCAAGCCGCGCTGCCGGAGCTGATTGACGCGCACGCCGCCGTCGGCACTCTCCTGCCGGCAATCGCCGAGCAACTCGGCATCAACCCCAACGCCGTGGTCTCGAGCGGCGGTGGCGACAACATGATGGGCGCCATCGGTACCGGCAATATCCAGCCCGGCGCGATCACCATGAGCCTCGGTTCGTCCGGCACGGTCTACGCCTATTCGAAGGAGCCGAGCGTCAGCGCCGATGCCTCGGTTGCCACGTTCTGTTCCTCCAGCGGCGGCTGGCTGCCGTTGATCTGCACCATGAATTTGACCAACGCCACCGGTGCAATTCGCGAACTGTTCAAGCTCGACCTGCCGACCTTCAACCAACTGGTCGCGCAATCGCCGATCGGTGCCGAAGGCGTGAGCATGTTGCCGTTTCTCAACGGTGAGCGCGTCCCTGCCCTGCCCCACGCCACCGGCAGCCTGCATGGCCTGACCATGGACAACCTGACCCAGGCCAATCTGTGCCGCGCCGCTGTCGAAGGCACCACCTTCGGTTTGCGCTACGGGCTGGATTTACTCCGCCAGAATGGTTTACAAAGCCTGCGCATTTGCCTGATCGGCGGCGGCTCGAAGAGCGCGGTGTGGCGGCAGATCGTCGCCGACATCATGAACGCTCCGGTGATCTGCACCGAACAAAGCGAAGCCGCCGCACTGGGTGCGGCGATTCAAGCGGCGTGGTGCGCGTCGCGCTCTCACGGCGATGATGTCTCCCTGGCCGATCTGTGCGAGCGCTGCGTGAAACTCGACGCGCGCAGTGAAACCCTGCCGATCGCCGCCAATGTCGCGGCGTTCCAGCAGGCCTACGAACGCTATCAACAGCATGTCGCAACCCTATAACGAGCAAACAACTATGTATCTGGTGTGTGGCGAAGCCCTGTTTGATTTCTTTAGCGAAAACGATGCCAGCGGTCTGGCCTCGAAAGTCAATTTCAAGGCGATTGCCGGCGGCTCGCCGTTCAACGTCGCCGTCGGTCTGCGCCGCTTGGGCGTGGACTCGGCGCTCTTCGGCGGCCTGTCCACCGACTACCTCGGCCGCCGTTTGCAGCAAGTCCTGCAGGACGAAGGTGTGCGCCCGGACTATCTGGTGGATTTCGCCGCGCCGACCACCCTGGCAATGGTCGCGGTAGGCGCCAATGGCTCGCCGCATTACAGTTTCCGTGGCGAAGGCTGCGCCGACCGGCAACTAAGCGAGGCACATCTGCCGACACTCGGCGACGAGGTGCGCGGCCTGCACATCGGCTCGTTTTCGCTGGTGGTGCAGCCGATTGGCGACACCTTGCTTAAGCTGGTTCAGCGCGAAAGCGGCAAACGCCTGATCAGCCTCGATCCCAACGTGCGCCTCAATCCCGAGCCGAACATCGAGCTATGGCGCGAGCGCATCGCCACGCTGGTTCAACTGGCCGATCTGATCAAAGTCAGCGACGAGGATCTGAGCCTGCTCTATCCCGAGCAGGATCCGCAAAACGTGATTGAAGGCTGGCTCGAACATCGCTGCCAGATCGTCTTCCTTACTCGCGGTGGCGATGGCGCAACGGTGTTCAGTCGCGCGCATGGCTCGTGGTCGGTACCGGCGAATCCGGTGAAGATTGCCGATACGGTAGGTGCTGGCGACACCTTCCAGGCGGCGCTGATCACCTGGCTGACCGAACATTCGCTGGACTCGGTCGAAGGCGTGCAGCAGCTCAGTCGAGAGCAAATCGACGGCATGCTCAGGTTCGCCGTACAAGCCGCCGCACTGACCTGCAGCAAAACCGGTCCGGATTTGCCCTATCGTCATCAATTGAGCTGAGCGCGTAGACTGTCGACCTTTTTGCGCACGACGGAAAACAGCTCTTGAATCACAGGCACATCCTCGCCCTCCTGACCATGGCCACCCTGCTGAGCGGTTGCGGCACCTCGCCGCCCCGCTCCCCGGAAGACATCTGCGCAATCTTCCGCGAGAAAAGCGACTGGTACGACGCTGCGCAAGTCACGCAGAAACGCTGGGGCGTGCCGATCCAGGTGCCTTTCGCGATCATGTATCAGGAATCCGGATATCGCTACGACGCCAAGACGCCGCGCAAATATCTGCTTTGGGTAATTCCCTGGGGTCGCGTCTCGACCGCTTCCGGTTATGCGCAAGCCAAGGACGAAGTCTGGGCCGACTACCAGAAAAGCACCGGCCGCAACTGGGCCGATCGCGAAGACTTCGACGACGCCATCGACTTCGTCGGCTGGTACATGGACAAGACCACCTCGATCAACGGCGTGTACAAATACGACGCCTATAACCAGTACCTGAACTACCACGAAGGCTGGGGCGGCTTTCGCAACAAGACCTACGCGAGCAAAACCTGGCTACCGCCGACCGCGCGCAAGGTGCAGAACCGTTCGGATCTGTATGCGCAGCAGTATGCCGGCTGCAAGGAAGACCTCAATCGCGGGTTCTGGAGTCGGTTCTGGCATTGGTTGTAGAAGCCCTTCGCGAGCAGGCTCGCTCCCACAGGACCTTAGTGAACGCCGATTTTGTCTACACCCGAGAAACCTGTGGGAGCGGGCTTGCCCGCGATGGCAATCTCTCAAACACCATCAAAGTCTATGAAAGGCCCGATTTCACTGACCCAAACCGCCCTTCTAAGGGTTTTCCCTATGGCATCAAGGCCCCACACCTACGCCATTTGCGCCTTGAATGAGGCCGTCTAATCCTGCAACATCCATCACCTGCTTATTCAACGGACGGAATTCAAGGCATGCTGGACGCCAATGCAACCCACATCACCCTCACGATCGAAGACGCCAACGCCGACCTGCAAGTCCTCAGCTTCACCGGTCGCGAAGCCCTCAACGAACCGTTCCGTTTCGACCTCGAACTGGTCAGCGCCCGCCCCGACCTGAAGCTCGAAGAGCTGTTGCACAAGCGTGCCTGTCTGACCTTCGGCGCTACCGGCGAAGGTAAGATTCACGGCCAGGTCTATCGCATCGAGCAGGGCGACTCCGGCAAGACCCTGACCCGCTACAGCATCAGCCTGATGCCGCAACTGGCCTATCTGCAGCACAACCATGATCAGCAGATCTTCCAGCAACTGACGGTGCCGAAAATCATCGCCCAGGTGCTGGAAGATCGCGGCATTCTCTCTGACGCCTACAGCTTCCAGCTCGGCGCCGAGTACCCGGAGCGTGAGTATTGCGTGCAATACGACGAGTCCGACCTGCATTTCATCCAGCGTCTGTGCGAAGAGGAAGGCATTCACTTCCACTTCCAGCACAGCAGCAGCGGCCACAAACTGGTGTTCGGCGACGATCAGACGGTGTTCCGCAAACTGAAGCCGGTCAGCTACCAGCAGGACTCCGGCATGGCTGCGGAGAAACCGGTGATCAAGCGCTTCAACCTGCGCCTGGAAACCCGTACCACCCGCGTCAGCCGTCGCGACTACGATTTCGAAAAACCCAAGCTGCTGCCCGAAGGCGCGGTCAAATCCGAATTCGCCCCGGACCTAGAAGACTACGATTACCCCGGCCGCTTCACCACCCGCGAGCGCGGCAAGTTCCTCTCAACCCGCGCCCTCGAACGCCATCGCAGCGACTACAAACTCGCCGAAGGCAAAGGTGATGAACCGACCCTCACCAGCGGCCATTTCCTCACGCTCGCCGAACACCCGCGCGCCGAGTGGAACGACCTCTGGCTGCTGCTGGAAGTCTTCCACGAAGGCAAACAACCGCAAGTGCTCGGTGAAAACGTCACCAGCGACGTCACCGACAACAAAAGCGATTTCCACCAGGGCTACCGCAACAGCTTCCTCGCCACCCCGTGGGACGCGCACTACCGCCCTGCCCTCGAACACCCGAAACCGAAAGTCCTCGGCAGCCAGACCGCCGTCGTCACGGGTCCTGCCGGTGAAGAGATCCACTGCGACCAGTACGGCCGCATCAAGGTGCAATTCCACTGGGACCGCGACGGCCAGTCCGACGACAAGACCACCTGCTGGATGCGCGTCGCCAGCGGCTGGGCGGGCGCAGCCTACGGCGGCATCGCCATCCCGCGCATCGGCATGGAAGTCCTCGTCACCTTCCTCGAAGGCGACCCCGACCAGCCCCTCGTCACCGGCTGCCTATACCACAAGGAAAACGTCGTCCCCTACGACCTGCCGGCCAACAAGACCCGCAGCACCTTCAAAACCCTCAGCTCCCCGGGCGGCAAGGGCTACAACGAATTCCGCATCGAAGACAAGAAAGGCGCCGAACAGATCTACATCCACGCCCAGCGCGACTGGGACGAAAACGTCGAACACGACCAGAAAATCCGCGTCGGCAACGAACGCCACGACACCGTTGAAGCGAATGTGTTGAGCGAGTTCAAGGTCGAAGAGCACCGGATCACCCATCTGGACCGCATCAGCGAAATGCGCGCGGATGATCACCTGACGGTGGGTGTGACGCAGCATGTGAAGGTCGGCACGGCGCAGTTTGTTGAGGCTGGGACGGAGATTCACTATCACGCTGGTGACAAGGTGGTGGTTGAGGGTGGCATGGAGCTGACCGCCAAGGCTGGTGGGAGTTTTGTGAAGGTTGATGCGGGTGGGGTGACCATCAGCGGCGCGGAAGTGAAGGTGAATTCGGGTGGTGGTCCTGGGGCCGGCACTGGCATTCAGATCCTCGCCCCATTCATTCCGGGACTCGCAGCCATTGATAACGCCGGACGCCTGATGCAAACGCGCGCTAACCAGATGATGCAGGCGGAATCCCTCGCCGTGACGCCGAAACTCAAAGCACCTACCGGCATCTGCGTCGAATGCCTGAAAAAAGCCATGCGCGAAAAACTCGCCCTGCAATCGGGGGCCAATCGATGACAAAGAGTGACGCAGCGAAAGCCTGGAGCGAAGCGCAAAAGAACGCTCAGTCGATATTCGCGATCGTTGAGATCGGCCTGTTGCCGGAACCCGCTCGATTGCAGTTCGTCAGAGTTGACCCGTCACGACGGCCGTTGATGGCGCAACCGGAATTCGCCGAACTGCGCAACTACGGCCCGTGGCTGGTCGACGTTGGCCACATGGAATTCGAGGCCTTTCTCGCTCACGAACATTTCACCGGCTGCACCGCAATGGCCAGTTGGATTCGTACCGACTGCCCAGCCGACAAGCTCGCCGCTCACCTTAGTGATGCGTTGCTGGCAAAGAATGAAGCAGGCGAAGTCTTGATGATCCGTAGCTACGCGCCAGAAGTCGTGCCAATCCTGCACGCACGCGATGATCTGTCTTGGCATGCGTGGCTGTTTGGACCGCTGCAGGAGTGGTGGGTGCCAGCAGAAGAAGATCAATGGCACTGTCTGAAGGGACTCAACCTTGAAAAGCCCGGAAGATACGAGCCTATCTTTCTTGACGGAAAGCTGTGGACGGACATGGAGATCGATCCTCTACCCTACAGCCTCACCACTGAACTGGAAAAAGAAGCGCCTGAAGTGTTTGCCAGCACCTGTCACGGCGCCCGTTTGAAACAAGTGAAAGAAGCGCTGGACGCTGGCCGCAGTGAAGGTTTAACGGACGCGGAAGACGTCACTCTATTTGCCACCCTGCGGTTGATGAACCCTAAGTTTCCAGAGAACTGGCCGATGTGGACTCAAGCTAAGGAGCGAACATTTAGAGAAAAACTGCCGCTTGGAATCGTTATACAGCAGCTGTCTGACTGAACCTTCAATTTCTATATAACATCGCTTTGTAAAATGACACGGGAAACATTGATGTCGCTGACCATGAATAGCTCGAATGAACGACGATGGAAACGCCGATCTTCAGCGATCGTAATTCTGATTCTCGCGGTATTTTTCGTGGGATTTTATATTTACACCAAAACCCGAATATCCGGCGCTGCTCTCACCTCCCACAATTATATGAACAGACCAATAGGTAGCTTTTGGGTAAATGACAACTGGGGAGGAAATGGTGGCGTGACCTGTTGCTGGAAGATGTCCGGCGACACTGCGAAGGTAGTTTGGATCCTGAGCATGTCGAAAGCTCAGGAGGATCAAGGAATGAAAATAGAAAGACATGAAGAACTAATGCCTATGCCAAAGCGCAAGGCTGGGGACGACACGCTGCATGTTTACTTTCTTCCCGGTAATAAAATAGAGCTCACGTGGTCTGCAACTACGCTTGATAAAAACTCATTCCGCGAAAATACGACTAAAGAAACCAATGGACAAGGGAGTCATCCATGAGCGAACCAAAAAACTTATGCGATGCACAAGCCATTAGCTCGCGCTTAAGTTCGTCCACAGGATTAAAAAAGAGTTCAACGCTACCATGTGAAGCAACATTACATGTTGGATTTTTTTTCGATGGAGTTAGTAGAAACCTAGAAGACGACTTAAAGGAAGAAAGAGTTACCAATATTGGCCGCCTTTTTCTCGCGTATCCACACGAGGAGAACTCTGCACCATCCGATCCGGCCAGTCAGCATCATAAATTCTATATATCTGGGCTTGCCACATCGTTTGACGCTACCTTAGGCACGAACTCGACTACTAGCGCAGCCAACCTCAACGGCGCAATCAGCAAAATCAAAGACGACGTTTCCAAACTACCGAAAGATAATTCCACGGAAGCTGTTGTTGACGTAGGCAAAGACGTATTAGCCGGGAAAAACTGGTGGGACAACTTTACAAACAACCTAAAACCCAGGAATCTTATTTCCGCTATTGCTACTACAGCAGCCAAGGCTTCGGTCGAAGGTATTTCTCCCGTCCGTGACCAAGAAATAGTTTTCAGTTTACTTAAAACTGGTGTAGACACTCGCCTAGAGGCCGCAAGTAATCGTTTTGAAAAGCTTGTAGAGGACGTCAAAAAATCGAACTCGATCTCGATCAAAAAAATTTCAGTATCGGTGTTCGGTTTCGATTATGGCGCTACGCTTGCGCGAGCCTTCGCTCATAAATTATTTGAGGCGTGCGACCCTGGTACTACCGTCTACAAAGGTGCAAAGCTGGAAGTGGTTTTCGCTGGGCTGTTCGATGCGGTAGATCGAAGCATGGAAGCATCGGTGGTTCGAGATTTTTTACTGCCAATTTCCAATTCAGTGGATGATGGAGAGTGCTTGCCAGGTCCAGTCAAGTCGGCACTTCACCTAGTTGCTGCTCATGAGTGTAGAGGTGACAGGCGTGCACGTCTAATCGGCACCGGATCGCTTACCCCCCGATGGGAAGAACGGTTGGTTCCGGGCACGAGCTCTGACGTAGGGGGCGGATTGGCGAAAAAAAGTGCCTCGCACAGCCGAGAGCTGCACATGGTGGCTTTGCACGAAATGTATCGTGCCGCCTATAGTGCTGGAGTCCCCTTCCCCTCTATGGCGAAACTTCAAGAAAAAGATAGATACGTGGCTAGCTTCTTCGAATTTCATGATCACATCAATGGCACCGGCGCTATTGAGGCGAGCAAACGATACACGAGCCTAGCTGGCAATAAAAAAGTGTCTGCCGACGCTTTTCTAGCTCATCGCCGCTTATACATCCAAAGACTTCGTGGACTTTGGGAATTGTATAGTGGACAACACCGTGCTTATAGCGAACAAGAAGATCGCTTGAAACGCCCATTATTGGGTGACTCCGGAACATTGAAACGCTTGCTGGGAATGGGCAGTGAAACAGAAGTTCAAGCTAGTAAGCGCGACGCGGCTCTGGAACAAACTCGCAAAAGTAAAGATGTACTTCGCAGCGAGCTTGGCTGGTTAGAGGACGTTGATAGGGAAGCCAAACGCCTGAGCATCGGACTCGCAACTAAAGCAGAAAAAGCATTGCTGGACGAATGGTTTGTGAAGGAGTCGAAGAGTCTCAGCTTCGATATTGAGGACCTGCTGGAATTCTATGTAAATGACAAATTCATGGTAAGCCAAATGTCACAATCACCAAGCTCGACCAAGTATTTTTTAGTCAGAGAATTTGACATTCCTGACCTAAATAAAACAAAAGGGATGGCCCCCGACTTTATGGAACAGATGATGCGAAAAACGCCCGCAGACTCTTCAGGTGCATCGACCTAAAAGCATGAGACTCAAGGTCTGAGAATGAATCTTTTGATTTGGATTCCATTCTATTGACGGATATTGCGGAGGACGAATGCCAAAAAAACAGAATTCGCGACGGAAATAAATAGCTCTCGCGGTAAACGGCCTGGCGGCTTAGTTATGCGATCCACGCCCAGCGCGACGGGGAGGAAAACATCGAACACAACCAGAAAATCCGCGTCGGCAACGAACGCCACGACACCGTTGAAGCCAATTTATTGAGTGAGTCCAAGGTTGAAGAACAACGGATTCCCAATCTGGAACCCATCAGTGAAATACGCACGGATGATCACCTGATTGTGGGCGTCACGCAGTATGTGAAGGTGGGTCCAGTGTCGTCTGCTTCAGCAGCAGGCTGTTGAGCGCATACTAGGATTGATTGTCCGCCAAGCGGAAAAGCAAGGAACAATAACCCTTGCCCAAGCACAATTTGAAGAAGCATGCATGAGCATGAATCGGTTCGGAACCAAAGCCGCAGACGAAGCAGAACAGCTATATTGCGAGAATCGACTGCATATGGACAATTTCATGTCAGAAGCAATTCTGCGACTGCACGACGATGCGAACGACGAAATGCGTGCCCGGTATAAAGCGCACGTGAACCTTTTAGGCGCGAACCTAGATGGCTTTTGTCACAGAACCCGATACTACGGACAAACTTTTGTTCCTGGCGGAAAAGCAAAATATGTCCCTCCAGCTAAATACATCAAGGGATAAAAAATGTTGCGCACACTTATATATATAGCAACCGCAATTGCAACCCTCTTATCAAACAATGTACTTGCCGAGCTTACACCAACTCAGCAGGCCGCAAAAACTCGTGGGATAATGCTTTTCAATCAATACAAACCAGCAGAACTGGAACTTCGCATAGCAGCCGAAGCGGGCGATGCGGAAGCACAATTCTATTTAGCTGACGAGCTTCGTCAAAAAAAACAAGGAATGACTGTCGAAGCGCAAAAATGGTACGAGGCATCAGCATCACAGGGTGATTATTATGCGATGTTTAAACTCGCCACCGTATCGGAAGACCTGTGCTCGGTTGTCAACCAATGTCCTGCTAGTAGTAAAAAACCAAGTGACTGGCTAGATTTATTGATAAAAACTGCTACGCCTCGCGCTTTGGGTGGCGACGGCGAAGCGATGGCTGTGCTTTACAACGCGACTGCAGAGTTGGATTGGTTGCAGAAATCAGCAGCGGCTGGATATGCGCCGTCACAGTGGTTACTCGCTAATCGTTACGCCGAGGGGGAAGGCACATTTTTGCTACCTTGGAAAAGAAAGAGTGCCGAGGAGGAGTTGCTAAAGGCTGCTTCGGAAGGAGGTTACCCTCCTGCAATGATCGAATATATTTCGATTCTTTCCCAGCGAAATGATCTGGCAGGTGTTCGGCATTGGTGGGAAGAAGCGGCGAAAACCGGTTATCAAAATGCCGTCGCAACCTATGGTGCATATCTTTCCCACACGCCCGACAAAGTTGGCTACCCCGTCGATTTGATCAAGGGCTACGCACTGGTCTCTTTGCTTAAAGAATTGGATGGCGGTGGAAACGTTCAAGTCTATGTGGAAGGGAAGCTTCCTAAAATTGCTGCAAAAATGACATCGAACCAGATTGAGGAAGCGGAAAAATATGCAATTGAGTGGAAGGCCACCCACCCGCCCCTTTCTTTCTTTCCAAGGAAATTAGGTTTTTAATTAGTAATGAAGCAGAATGCAAGAAATAACCGGTACGAGGCTAATCTTCCCGAATTAGAACAATCGACAGCCTTGTCGATCGCGCTCTGCCGTATCGTTTTCAAAAGTTTTGCAAAGACCGATATACCAGCGAAACAACTGCAATCGAAAAACAACTCAGCACTTACACTGATGAAGGTGATCCCCACTACGCTTATTTTATTAACGCTAGCGTCGACCCAGTCATTCGCGCTTACGAACGAACAATCTCGGGCAAAAATCAAGGGCATTGAGCTATACAATCAATACAAAGCGACTTCTGCAATCCCGTTTTTAACAACAGCGGCAGAAGCGGGAGACCACGAAGCTCAATATTATTTAGGAGAAGTTCTTCGTAAGAAAAATCATTACATGAACGAGGAGGCCAAGAAATGGTATGAAGCGTCAGCAGACCAGAGCGATCTCTATGCCATGATCCAATTGGGCCGCATTGAGCATGATATATGTAAAATATCCAACGACTGCCCTCCTTCTCACAAGCAACCAATAGAATGGTTAAATCAGGCAAAAAAAATAGCTCAAGAAAAAGCCGAGGCTGGTGATGCGGAGGCAATGTGCATAATGTATGAAATCACGCTAGATGATGCGTGGTTGGAAAAATCCGCCTCTGCGGGAAATGCATTTGCGCAATACTGGATGGCGGTATCCCTCAAACAAGGTGATGGTTTTCTCATGCCTTGGAAACGAAGCGAAGCAGTTGAAAAGTGGTTTAAGCTATCTGCTGAAGGCGGCTACCCAAAGTCAATGATGGAATACGCTGCGATATTGTATGAGCGCGGCGATATAGAGGGATTTCGCCACTGGAATGAGCAAGCAGCAATAGCAGGTTATGCGGAATCAGTGTATGGATATGGCTCATATCTTGCTCATGAGCCCGACACATATGGATTTCCATATGACCCCGTTAAAGGCTACTCTCTAGTTTCATCCTTAAGCATTCTGGACGGCGGGGGTGGAATGCAAGAAAACGTTGAATACAAACTCCCTCTCATTGCAGCCAAGTTGACCCCCGCGCAAATTTCCGAAGCACACGAGCAAACAAAGAAATGGACTGCGACACATCCACCACTGTCCTTTTTTCCCGAAAAACTGAGTCGTTAATGTACTTTAATCAATGATGAGGTAGGGCGGGAAATACTTAATGGCCGTAATCAGGATCATTGCTCCTGGTTATGGCTGATCGGCAATCGCTTCAATGCAAATATCTTTGGTTAAATGTGCTTGCCGTATGATCCCCGATCTATTCAGCCTAATTAGTCCAATTAACCCTCCCTTAATTCTCAAATCAAAGACTCTACAGTACTGTTCTGCTCAGGCATCTCGCTGAAATCGACTGCAGCAGGGTCGTCAGGCTTCGTGCCGGGCGCCTATCCGTTACGCTGGAGTCTTCTCATGAACATCCGTCCCTTCCTGCTCTCCGCCACCCTCGCCTGCGCCGCTTTCGCCGGGTTGGCCCAAGCCACTGATACCTCCGCCACTTCCGATGCCTTGCCCTACCAATGCGGCATGCCACTACACGTGGCGAAGGTGCTTTCGCTAACCGAGCCGCCGACCCTGGAATGCAAAGTCATCACCGCCGACATGAAATACATCGACAACACCGGCAAGCCCGCACAAATCAGTTACAGGAAATTATCTGACGCATGCAGTCGGCAGAACTGACAGACGCTTCTGATTTTCCGGTTCGCCATAGGCGTGGAGTGGCTCCGGCGGTTATGCTCGGGGCCTTCCCTACTGCCGCAAGGATTGGCCATGCAGTTGTCGTTCCGCACGTTGTCGAGCTTCACTTCAATCCTGTGTTTTCTGCTGGCGCTGGTCTGGGGATTTTTTCCGGAGGTGCTGCTGGCGATCTGGAGTATTGGCTATTCGGAAGGCACTGGCGTAGTCGCAAGGCGCAGCGCGGTGCTGTTTGCGGCGTTGGGGGTGATGTTTTATTTGCTGCGCAATGCTCCGCCGTCAGCGGCACGCAGTGCGCTGAGCAATGGTTTTATCGTCGGCTGTTTCGGTTTGGCTGCGTTGGGTTTTGGCGAGTGGCTCAATGGCCATGCCGGCCCCGGGATTTTGCTCGCGGTGCTGGTCGAGTTCGCGCTGGGCCTGGGTTTCGTGCAGGCCCGGCGCGTGACGGTCGAACTGGGTGAAACGGTGGGTTAAACGGCTCGAGAACGAGCGCTGGTTTGATGTGTCGTGGTTTGTTGCGCGAGGTCGGAACGCAGGCCTGCGACCAGGTTGTTGATTTCACGGCAGCTGTTCAGGCGGCTGGCGTCGATTCCACTGACGTAGAGATCGGCCTGGTCGGTCCGATGGTCGCCAAATACTTTGACGGACATCGACAAGTCGGGTGACAGCGTGCACTGGCAGCGTTTCGGCAGGAAGCTGCTTTCAATGATATTGCGTAATTCCAAGGCAGATAAAAACATGGCGAACCCTCTCCTTTCTGTGCGATTGCCAATCAAGTATTCACGCTGACCCTTTGCTGCGCCTTCACGGGTGTGCCCCCGCTGTTTCCTTGGTGCGGCAAATGGTGGTACTGCGAAATGCCCATTGGAGTGTAGGCGTCCAAATCCGGTGCGCCTCACCGGAAGAACGCATAAAACGTGCCTTTGATCGGTTCGTTTGGCGCCCTGCAAAATCAAGCACTTGGAAAGATGGCCAGTATCCTGCTATTTGCAAAATGCATGAACCGACCGCCCATCCACTGCAATCTGCAATCTCCGGCCGAATTTGCTTTCGAAGACCATGACGGCAAGAATGTCTCCCATTGCAATTCAACTCGCACGGAGGCTTCCATGAATTCCTTACGCATTTGCGCGATCACTGGGCTGTTAATCGCCAACCTTTCCACCCTCGCCCACGCCGCCAAGCTCGAAGACGTGGCGCCGTATCCCAAAGCCGAAGCCGGGTTTACCCGACAAGTCATCCATCTGCCCAAGCAAGAGCAGGAAGAGAATTTCCAGGTTGAAATTCTCGCCGGCAAAACCCTCGAAGTTGATTGCAATCGCCAGCGTCTGGGCGGTGTTCTCGATGAAAAGAACCTGCAAGGCTGGGGCTATCCGTTCTATCGCCTGGAAAAGGTCATCGGCCCGATGAGCACGATGATGGCCTGCCCGCCCGGCAGCCAGAAAAAGCGCGCTTTCGTTCCGGTTGTCGGTGACGGCTTCATGTTGCGCTACAACAGCAAGTTGCCAGTCGTGGTGTACGCGCCATCGGACGTCGAAGTGCGCTATCGCATCTGGTCGGCGTCGGAAAAAGTCGGCACCGCCCTGCAGGAATAACCCGAGCGCTTGTTACGCCGGCACGCCGCAAGCAGCGGCGCGTTCGGCGACATGGCGCAGACTGTCGAAGTTGATGTTGGCCCCGGAGTCGAGGGCGACGAATGTCTGATCGCGAACGCCGCTGCGCGCCACGTACTGCTTGATCCCCGCCACGGCCAGCGCACCTGAAGGTTCAGTGATCGAACGGGTATCGTCGTAGATATTCTTGATCGCGGCGCAGAGCTCGTCATTGCTGACCGTGATTACCTCATCTACACAAAAACGGCAAACCTCAAAGCCATACGCGCCGATCTGCGCAACCGCTACGCCGTCGGCAAAGGTACCGAGGCTCGGTAGAACCACCCGCTCGTCCGCGCGCAATGCGGCTTGTAGACAGGCCGAATGTTCGGATTCGACGCCAATGATCCGCACTTCCGGGCGCAGGTATTTGACGTAGGCCGCGATACCGGCGATCAAACCTCCGCCGCCGACCGGGATAAAGATCGCATCCAGCGCGCCTTGATGCTGGCGCAGGATTTCCATTGCCACGGTGCCTTGGCCGGCGATCACGTCAGGATCATCGAAGGGTGAAACGAACGTGCGTCCTGTCTCCTCGGCCAGTTGCAGCGCGTGGGCCAAGGCAAAGGGAAAACTCTCACCGTGCAGCAATGCTTCGGCACCGCGACTGCGCACCCCGAGCACTTTGAGCTCAGGGGTGGTAGACGGCATGACGATCGTCGCGGCAATGCCCAATTCCCGTGCGGCCAACGCTACACCCTGCGCGTGATTACCCGCCGACGCGGTGATCACTCCCCGCGCTTTCTGCTCTCCGCTTAGTTGCACGAGTTTGTTGTACGCACCACGGATCTTGAAAGAGAACGTCGGTTGCAGATCTTCGCGCTTGAGCAGGACCCGATTGCCCAATGCTTGCGACAATGCCGGCGCAGGCTGCAACGGGGTAGGCACCGCAATGTCGTACACCGGCGCTGCCAGGATCTTTTTCACGTAATGCTCAAGCAGGGCTTGCTGGTCGGGGCTGTGCGGCATGGTCGTCTCCTGACAGTTTTCAGAACCCCGGAGACAGAAAGTAAAAACCCGCCTCTAGGGCGGGTTGGGTGCTGCAGTCGTGAGCTAGCCCGCCAAATGAGGAATGGCGGTGATAATGCTTGGCTGGCAGCGCGATACAGTGAAAGTCATGGGCTCGAAATTAGCCTGCCGGCGGATGACAAGTCAATGGTCAATTGCGCGTCGCGCCGGTAGGCTGGCACTTCTGCTCATCACACCAAGGAAGGAAAGCATGATGTCCATCGCCCTGCCTCTCACCGCTTTGCTCGCGTTCAGCGGTTACACCGTTTCGGTAATGCTCCAGGCTGAACAGTCACTGATCGACTTCGGCCTCAGCCTGATGTCACGACCGGACACTGCGCAAGTGGTCATCGATCTGTACCTGCTGGCGACACTGGCCGGTGTATGGATGGTCAAGGACGCCCGGTCTCGGGGACGCTCCGTCTGGTCGGTAGTGCCTTATTTGCTGCTGACCACAGTGTTCGTTTCAGTGGGGCCGCTGTTGTACCTGGTGATTCGCGGAATTCAGGAACGGCGCAAATCTGCCGCTGCGCCGTCGGCCCAGCCTCACAATTTTGAATCTTCCTGAGAACTGAACAGTCACTGCAAATGAGAACAACAACTTCCGCTCCAAGCCGATGAAAGTGGAGATTGACCATGAACATTCGCCAAGTGCTGTTCGCCGTCCCGCTGCTGGTCGCTGCCCTGTCCAGCCCTGCTG